>CAZRGD010000063.1:0-10254 GCA_964599505.1 uncultured Nitrospirota bacterium
CCTTGTCCATTCTGTCCACTAAGAAGTTCTTTGCACACTTCCTGGGGACATTACCCGCAGAGCTGTTGCGGTGGCCGGGTCGTGGAGAGGGATAAAGCTCACGTCCGCTCCCGGGCCCAGCGCCGGATCTGCCGCTCGACCACCTGCTCGATGCGCTGCACCGCCGGATAGGCACCCACCTGCTCCTCGAAGGCTGTCCGGGTCGCTCCGAGCCGCTCCGCCAAGCGGGCGGCCGTCTCGTCCACCAGTCTCAGCAAAAAGCGGGGCCGGATGCCGCAGGCCCGCGCTAGCCCCTCCCAGTGGGAAGGGCTGACCCGCGAGGGATTGCGCTCGCCGCCGACGTCGAACGCCAGGTACTCGTCGATGCGTTCGATGGCGCGGGTGCAGACGAGGTCGTAGAAGGGTGCCAGCCGGATCTCGCCCCTTGGCCGGTAGAGCAGTGCAAGGTTCTTGGCGTGGCCGTCCGAGTTGCCGGCCAGGACGTTGAAGATCTGCCAATGCAGCAGGTGCTGCGCGTCGAGGGCCGGTTCGCTTGAGATGTCCTGCACCAGCCGGTAGCACTGGGCGAAGGTTGGCCCCCCATGCTCCTGGTACTTGCGCTCATACCCGTAGCCCAGCGCCTGGCAGAAATCCTCCTGGTGCAGCCGCTGCACCTCGCCGTGGGCGTCGAAGAGACGGTCGTAGCGATCGATCTCGGCGAACCGGTGGCCCTGGAGGCTTTGTAGACGAATCTCCACCACGGGCAGGCCCACGGCGGCGGCCAACTGGGTGGTGAAGGTCTCGTAGACCGGCACGTGACGGTAGTCGGCCAGCTCGAACTTGAGGATGTGGCTGGAGGGCGCCTCGCCCCGGGACAGCCAGTAGTGGTCGTCGCGCAACAGCACCGGGCACTTGTTCTGGGCGCCGGCCAACGACAGGCGTGGTCGCTCGTCGGCCGGGCCGGTGGTGTAGATTCCGCCACGCCGAGCGGCGAGCCGCGCCAGCTCCTCATCGCCCAGGCGACGGTAGTGGCGCTCATGCGCAGGGACCCGATCCAGCGGCAAGATCGATAGCGCCCCGGCGCACTCGCCACCGATGGCGCGCAGCAGCGCGAAATCGGTGTTGGGCAGCTTCAGGTCACGGACGATCTGGTCGCGGACCCCTCCCTCGGGCAGCAGGTTGGCGAAGAAGCGATGGGCGATGCCCTCGTCCGGGGGGAGCTCCTCCGAGTCCAACGGCAGGCTCTGGGAGATGGCAAATCCGCCTTTGAGCCACGCGGGATCGTAGCGGAACCCGATGGTGCCGATGGCGTTGCGCCAGAGGCTGCCGACCCGGCGCTGCTCGTACCAGACCTGGAGCGAGTCTGGGTCGGTCATTTCGCCGGTCTCCCGTCGTCGGGCCATTCGCCACGCTCTGCCTGCCCGCGCGGTCTGACGGTCACCTCCAACCCCAGGGTGCGCAGCGCCTTCAGCACCTTGCCGATCTCGGCGGTCTCCTTGCCCCGCTCGAACTCGGACAGGAAGCGCACGCTCAGATTGCCGAGGCCCGAGACCGTCTCCAGCGTCAGCCCGCGCTCCTTGCGATGGGCGCGCACCAGACGCCCCAACGCCTCGGTCGTCCGAATGGGGCCGTAATCGGTCTCCTTCTTGGCCATGGCTAGCCTCCAAATATTTACCGTACGGTAAAAACTAGCATGTGCCATGCCCTACAGCAAGACATTTGTATCGTACGTGATGGATGACAATGCCACATCCACCCATCGCCACTAATCATCACGTACGATACAGTTACGAGGGAACCGGGGGAGACGGAAATGGGGGACGTTGTTGACTCATTCAACTTACGCGTCTGACGAGGTCACTGGGGTTCCGTATGACCGCCCGCCCTTTCGCGGCCTTGGCGTCTTCGCGGTGAGCCCCGGCCTTCCAGGCCCCACGGTTCCCCCAGGCTACCGCCATCGGCGCCCCGCTCCCGGCCCTTCGATTCGCACCCATTCGCCGCGAAGTGGTCCGCGATGAGCTGTTCGTAGCGCCGTTTCATGTCCTGACCAATTTACGACCTATCGCAAGATCGTCACGACCCATTTACGACACTGCGACAAATGGTCGGGGCTCTTCCTGCGCCGTCATGGAGACTCGTGGGGTCCTTTCGGCACCCCATTCGTGTTGATCCACGGCATGTGGCAATCGTCTGCACCTATCCTGTTTATCCTGTATCGGCAATGAAACGAGGCTGGCCCTCGCATCAGATCGTGCCCTCGTCGAGGCCGCGGAGGAGGGTGGCCAGGGGCCAGATCTCGATACCGTCGCGCTGGCGTTGGGTGCGACCGGTGTAGACCAGGATTCGTCGTCGGACATTCTCCAGCTCGGCGATCGCCCGCAGGCCGTTGAGGTCTTTGCTCTCCACCCGGTCCGCGGACTTCACCTCGATGGCGACCCGCTCACTTGCGCGCTGGAGGACGAAGTCGACCTCGGTCTGTTTCGCCTCCGCCGGGGACCAGTAGCCGATGGCATCAAAGAGATCCCGGTAGTCGTTGTAGGCACGGAGGAGCTGGGCGATCCACCCCTCGAAGAGGTGGCCCCGCTCCTCCGGGGCGATGGTGGTAGAGAGCCCCTTGAGGCTGCGCACCAGCCCCGGGTCGATCCAGTAGAACTTGGGCTTGCGTTTCTCCCGCACCCGCAACCGGGAGGCAAACGCGGGGAGCCGGAAACCGAGGAGGGTGTCTTCCAGGATCGAGAAGAACCCCTCCACGGTCGTTCGCGGCACCTCGGCGTTGCGCGCAATGGAGGCGACGTTGGTGACCTGTCCGTGGGCGAGGGCGGCAATCGGCAGGAAGCGGGCAAACCCGGAGAGGTTGCGGACCAATGCCTCCGCCTGGATCTCCTCCTTGAGGTACATCCGGGTGTAGGCACGCAGGGTCTCTTGGGGCTCGGCAGCATCCCAGACGATGGGCAGGACGCCGGTAGTCAGCACTCGCTCCAGAAAGAAGTCAGCCCCCAGCTCGGCCGGGACGAAGGGGTGCAGCACCCGATGCAATGCACGGCCTGCGAGGAGGTTCACCCCCGCCCGGCGGAGCTTGCGGGCGCTGGAACCGGAGAGGACGAAGGTCAACCGACGCTCCTCGATGAGCCGATGGACCTCGTTGAGCAACTGCGGCAGCCGCTGCACCTCATCCACGATCACCCGGGCCCCGCGGGGCAGAACGGAGAGCTCCTCGTAAAAGAGGCCAATGTTCGCCAGGTAGCCCTGGTACCGGGCCTCATCGAGCAGGTCGATACGCGTGGCCTCGGGCCAGGTGGCCCGCAGGAGCGTGGTCTTGCCCGTTCCTCGCGCGCCGAACAGGAAGAAGCTCTGCTTCGGCGGCGAGAAAAGGCGCGGGTAGTCGAGTGACATGTTATCGTCACTTTACGGCGTAAAATGACGTCATATCAACACCTAACAACGGCACCGCGATCACGACAGCCTCCTACGATGATGGCCTCTTCGAGACGGAGACTGTTCTTGGACAACAGACTGTTCGCTACGGCGTGGTGCCGAGGGGACGGGTGGGGCTGGGGGCGTGGGCGCGCTGGCGTTTCCAGCTCTCCATGCGGTTGAGGGCGTTCACGTAGGCGTTGGCCGAGGCGATGATGATGTCGGTGTTCGCCCCCTGGCCGGAGATGACCCGGGTGGGCATCTGGTCGGCCGGGTGGGGCTCGGCGATCTTCACGGTGACCTCGCCCTGGGCGTCGGTGCCGCCGGTGATCGCCTTGACGACGTACGCCTCCAAAACGGTGTCGGTCCCCACCGCCTCTTTGATGGCACGTAGGGCCGCGTCGACCGGGCCGTCGCCCTCGGCGGTGACCTCGCGCTCCTCGCCCTCCACCGCCACCCGCACGGTGGCGCGCGGGTGGAGCTCGGAGCCGGCGTGGGTCTCGACGAAGCGCAGGACGAAATAGTCCGACGGGCGGTGGACGATCTCGTTGATCACCGCCTCCACGTCCTCGTCGAAGACGTACTTCTTCTTGTCGCAGAGGGCGATGAAACGGGCGAAGGCGGTCTCCAGGTGGGCCTCGTCGAGGTCGTGGCCGAGCTCGGCGACCTTGTCGGCGAAGGCGTGGCGGCCCGAGTGTTTGCCGAGGACGATCTCACTCCGCGGCAGGCCGATGGACTCGGGGGTCATGATCTCGTAGGTGGCGGCGTGCTTGAGGATGCCGTCTTGGTGGATCCCCGCCTCGTGGGCGAAGGCGTTGGCGCCGACGATCGCCTTGTTCGCCTGGACCATCATCCCGGAGGTCTCCGCCACCAGCTTGGAGGTGCGGTAGATCTCCTCGGTACGGATGGCGGTGGTGAAGGGGAAGAAGTCGTGGCGGGTACGAATCGCCATCACCACCTCCTCCAGGGAGGCGTTGCCGGCGCGCTCGCCCAGGCCGTTGATGGTGCACTCGACCTGCCGGGCGCCCGCCTTGACCGCCGCCAGGGAGTTGGCCACCGCCAAGCCAAGGTCGTTGTGGCAGTGGACGGAGAGGGTCGCCCGGTCGATGTTGGTGACCCGCTCCTTGAGGGTGCGAATCAGCTTGTGGAACTCCTCGGGGGTGGTGTAACCGACGGTGTCCGGGATGTTCACCACCCGCGCGCCGGCGGAGATCACCGCCTCCACCACCTCGCACAGGTAGCCCACGTCGCTGCGCGCCGCATCCTCCGGGGAGAACTCGACGTTGTCGGTGAACGAGGCGGCCAGCGCCACCATCTCGGTGGCGCGTGCCAGGGCCTCGGCACGGGTCATCCGCAGCTTGTGGACCAGGTGGAGATCGGAGGTGGCGAGGAAGGTGTGGATGCGCGGCCGCGCGCTCGCCCGCACCGCCTCCCAGGCACGCTCGATGTCCTGGGTGCGGGCGCGGGCCAGCCCGGCAATCTGCGGGCCGTCCACCTCGGCGGCGATGCGGTGGACCGCCTCGAAGTCACCGGGAGAGGCGATGGGGAAGCCGGCCTCGATGATGTCCACCCCGAGGGTGGCGAGCTGACGGGCGACACGAAGCTTCTGCTCCGTGTTCATGGAGGCCCCGGGCGACTGCTCACCGTCGCGCAGGGTGGTGTCGAAGATGTCGACCTTCTCGGGTGTAGGCTCCATGGCCTGGCCTCTGTTGCAGGGTGGGCAATACCCCAACAGTGTCCACGGCCGGGAGGATCCCGAGTCGAGGCCACCGCGGGAACACGCCCGGGCGCCTCGCCGTCGGCGAGGGCCCGGGCTAGGGAAGCTCTCGGTCCTCTACGTCGTCGATCTCTACGTTACGCAGCGCCTTGCGCGAGCGCACCACCCCGACCAGCCCGGAGGCCGCGTACCCCCAGGCGAGGGCGAAGAGGGTGATCTCGTGGGCAGCGGCAATCACAATGCCTCCGAGGACCAGGGCGAGCAGGACCTTGAAGTGGTATCGGGAACGGAGGTCAATATCCTTGAACGAACGGTAGCGTATGTTACTCACCATCAAGAAGGCCACCCCGTAGGCGACGGCCACGAACCAGACCGGGCGACCCACGACCTGCGGGTGGCCGAGGAGGAGCTGGACCTGGTGGTAGAAGAGGACGGTGGTGGCGAGGACCGCTGCCGCCGCCGGGCTGGGGAGGCCACGGAAGTACCGTTTGTCCCCCTCGTCGACCTGAATGTTGAAGCGCGCCAGACGCAGGGCGGTGCACACCACGTAGAGAAAGGCGGCGAGCCAGCCGATGCGGTGAAACTGTTGCAGCGCCCAGAGGTAGACCAGCAACCCGGGGGCGAGGCCGAAGGAGGTGAGGTCGGAGAGGGAGTCGTACTGGACGCCGAAGGCGGACTGGGAGTGGGTGAGGCGGGCAATCTTGCCGTCGATGCCGTCGAAAACCCCGGCGAGCAGGATGGCGTTGGCCGCCGACGTGAAGCGGCCGTCGATCGCCGCGATGATGGCGTAGAAGCCACAGAACAGCGCCGCGGTGGTGGCGAGGTTGGGGAGGAGGTAGATCCCCCGGATGTGGTCGTCGGAGCTCACTGCGCGTTCACCTGCACACGTTCCGTGAACCGCAAATGGAAAGGCGCGAGGGTGCGAAGACGCACAGGGCGCGGAGGTTGAACGACGCTACCGCAAGCCTGGATAGGAGCCGCCTCCCGGCGGCGATCCCGCCCGCAGGGCGGGCGGGGCCTACGGCCCCGAATCGCGGCCGGGAGGCCGCTCCTACCCGTACATGGAATGGGCAATCGCGCTCCATTCATCTCTTCCTCAACCCCGACGCAACATCGTTCCGGATACCACTGGAGACACCTCACATCCAACCCTGCTTCCCCTCTGCGCCCTGGCGTTGCAAAACGGGACGTGGCGGTACGATACAGAGGCTCCCATCGCCACCGCTACGCCCGCTGCAAAGCGACGCTCCCGGTGCGAACGATCTCCTGGATGCCGATGGGGCGCAGGAGGTCGAGGATCGCCTCGATCTTCTCGGGACTGCCGGTGACCTCGATGGAGTAGTGGCGCGATGAGGAGTCGATCACCTTGGCGCGGAAGATGTCGACGATCCGTAGGGCCTCGGCGCGCAGCTCCTGCGGGGCGTGGATCTTGATCAGCGCCATCTCACGGTCGACGAACTCCTTGTCGTTGAGGTCGATCACCCGGATGACGTCGATCTGCTTATTGAGCTGCTTGGTGATCTGCTCGATGACCGCGTCCTCGCCGCGGGTGACGACGGTCATGTGCGAGACCCCCTTTTCCAGGGTCTCGGCGACATTGAGGCTCTCGATGTTGTAGCCGCGGCCGGAGAACAGCCCCGCCACGCGCGACAGGACACCGAAGCGATTCTCCACCAGGACAGAGATGGTGTGGCGCATAACGGAAAGCTTTCAGCGATCAGTAGTCAGCTACTCAGCGGCGATGGGCCGCCAGGGAGATGGGTTCACGGAGCGGTGAATGAGGGCGCGGAGTCTACACCCGCGGGCTCACGAACGCGCCACCGGCTGCGGCTCCGGCTGTGGAATCATGTCGACGTTGGCCGCCCCCGCCGGGACCATCGGGTAGACGTCCTCGTCGCGGTCGACGCGGAAATCAATCAGACACGGCCGGCGCGCGGCGATGGCGTCCTCGATGGCGGGTCGCACCTCCTCGCGCTGGGTCACCCGCATCCCCACCCCGCCGTACGCCTCGGCGAGCTTGACGAAATCGGGCGTGCCGGCCATCAGGTCGACGGAGGAGAGGTGGTTATCGAAGAACATGGTCTGCCACTGGCGGACCATGCCGAGGTACTGGTTGTTGAGGATGCAGGTCACCACCGGCAGGCCGTACTCCACCATGGTGGCCATCTCCTGGATGTTCATCTGGATGGAGCCGTCGCCGGCGATGTCGATGACCACCTTGTCCGGGTGGGAGATCTGCGCCCCCATGGCGGCGGGGAAGCCGTAGCCCATGGTGCCGAGACCACCCGAGGTGCACCACTGGCGCGGCCGATCGAAGAGGTAGTACTGGGCCGCCCACATCTGGTGCTGGCCCACCTCGGTGGTGATGATCGCGTCGCCCTGGGTGACCTCGTAGATCTGCTCGATCACGTACTGCGGTTTGAGCTTGCCGTCATTGGCGTAGCGCAGGGGCTGCTCCTGCTTCCAGTCGCGGATCTGCTCCTGCCACTCGCGGTGCTTGTCGAGCCAGTCGACCTCGATCGCCTCCACCTGCATCCGATCGAGCAGCTCGCGCAGGACGTGGCGCACGTCGCCGACGATCGGGATGTCGACGCGGACGTTCTTCTTGATCGAGGTGGGGTCGATGTCGATGTGAATGATCTTCGCCTCCGAGGCGAAGCGGTCGATGCGGCCGGTGACCCGATCGTCGAACCGGGCGCCCACGGCGATCAGCAGGTCGCAGTGGTGCACCGCCATGTTTGCGTACCAGGTGCCGTGCATCCCGAGCATGCCGAGGGAGAGGGCGTGGGTCCCGGGAAAGGCGCCGAGGGCCATGAGGGTGGGAGTGACCGGAATATTGGCAATCTCCGCCAGCTCGCGCACCTCCTCGGATGCATTGGAGAGGATCACCCCGCCACCGAGATAGAGCACCGGCCGCCTGGCCCGCTTCAGCGCGGTGATCGCCTTGCGGATCTGGGTGACGCTCCCCTTCAGGTTCGGGTGATACGAACGGATGTGCACCTCTTCCGGGTAATGGAAGTCGGCACGATTCATCTCCCCGAGGAGGACGTCCTTCGGCAGGTCCACCACCACCGGACCGGGGCGGCCGGTGCGGGCGATGTGATACGCCTCCTTGATCGTCCGCCCCAGGTCGCGCACGTCCTTCACCAGGTAGGAGTGCTTGGTACACGGCCGGGTGATGCCGATGGAGTCCGCCTCCTGAAATGCGTCGTTGCCGATCAGCTCGGTGGACACCTGGCCGGTGAAGACGACGATCGGGATCGAGTCCATGTAGGCGGTGGCGATGCCGGTCACCGCGTTGGTCGCCCCCGGTCCCGAAGTCACCAGGGCGGTGCCCACCTTGCCGGTGGAGCGGGCATAGCCGTCCGCCGCATGCACCGCACCCTGCTCGTGCTTGGTCAGGATGTGGCGCAGGTTGCGCTCAAAGTAGAGCTCATCATAAATCTTCAAAATGACGCCGCCGGGATACCCAAAGACGGTATCGACCCCCTCGGCCTTCAGCGCCTCTAAAAAGATCTGCGCACCGTTAATCTTTTCTTGCGACGAGCTCATCCGCTTCTCCTGCTCCAAAGGGCGCGGCGACAAGGAGTTACACCACTTTCTCCGCCACCATCGAGGAAGAGGCGGATACTAGGAACGGCCCGATTACCAGTCAAGCGAGGCGTGGCCTGCGGCCACGCCTGAAGGCGCCCTGCGGACGCCGTTTGACCGGCCACCCTCCCCTCTCCATAATTCCGCCCTTCGCGAATAGATGACGGCCACGGCCCCAGACCGCTCGCCGCCCGACCCCTTAGGGGGGGCCCACGGCCCGCCCGCACAACCAGTTCTCAAGGAGCAGTCGATGGCACGGATCGATTTTGGCGGCACCATGGAGGAGATCGTCACCCGTAAGGAGTTTCCCCTGGAGAAGGCGCGGGAGGTCCTCAAGGACGAGACCATCGCGGTGATCGGCTACGGGGTTCAGGGACCGGCCCAGGCCCTGAACATGAAAGACAACGGCTTCAACGTGATCATCGGCCAGGCGAAACAGTTTACCCACGACTGGGATCGGGCCGTCGCCGACGGTTGGGTGGAGGGCGAGACGCTGTTTGAGATCGACGAGGCGACACGCCGTGGCACGGTGATCCAGATGCTCGTCTCGGACGCGGCCCAGCGGACCATCTGGCCGGCCGTCAAGGCGCATCTCAACGAGGGTGATGCCCTCTACTTTTCCCACGGCTTCTCCATTACCTACAAGGAACAGACCGGGGTGATCCCGCCGGAGAACGTCGACGTGATCCTCGTCGCCCCCAAGGGGTCGGGGCTCAATGTGCGGCGTAACTTTCTCTCGGGCGCCGGGATCAACTCCAGCTTCGGGGTGGGCCAGGACTACACGGGACACGCCCGCGAGCGGGCGATCGCTCTGGGGATCGCCATCGGCAGCGGCTTCCTCTTCCCCACCACCTTCGAGATGGAGGTCTACAGTGACCTCACCGGCGAGCGGGGGATTCTCATGGGGGCCCTCGCCGGGGTGATGGAGGCCCAGTACGACGTCCTGCGCACCAACGGCCATAGCCCGAGCGAGGCGTTCAACGAGACCGTGGAGGAGCTCACCCGCTCCCTGATCCGTCTGGTGGACGAGAACGGCATGGACTGGATGTACGCCAACTGCTCCGCCACCGCCCAGCGCGGCGCCCTGGACTGGAAGCCGCGCTTCAAGGAGGCGACCCTGCCGGTCTTCAAGGATCTCTACCAGCGGGTGAAGGACGGCAGGGAGACCAAGCGGGTTCTGGATTCGTGCGGCGCCGACGACTACCAGGAGAAGCTCGGGGCTGAGCTGGCGGAAATCCGCGACAGCGAGATGTGGCGCGCCGGCCGCGCCACCCGCGAGCTGCGCCCCACGGAGCCGGCGCGCACGATCGACGCCAACACCAAGGGCGTCGGGGGCCGCGCCTCGAATTAGAAGGCACCCTGTCGGGCGCCACGCCGAACAGAATCTCAAGACAACCTATGCGTCAGCCGGCGTACCCCTGGTAGCCACCAGGGGTACGCCGGTGAGAGAGATGTCGTGGTTAGTGGCCCACCACGAGGCGATAGGGTGAATACCCACTCCTAGGAGCCTGTCGGACTTATGCACGATCTACTGCGGAAAAGCGGATCTCGGC
>CAZRGD010000064.1:0-10223 GCA_964599505.1 uncultured Nitrospirota bacterium
TGGCCCTGGAGGAGCCTTCGGTCGTCCTCCTCGACCTGGGGCTGCCGCCGCACACCGACAGCTCGGTGGAGGGATTCGCCGCCCTGTCGGAGATGCGCAGCCGCTGGCCCATGACCCGGGTGATCGTGATCACCGGCAACGATGAGCGCGACACCGCGCTGGACGCAGTGAGCCGCGGCGCCCACGACTTCTTCGCCAAGCCGGTGGAGATCGCCGACCTGGAGGTGATCCTCCGGCGCAATCTGCAGATGGTCGAGCTGGAGCGGGAGAACACCCGCCTGCGTCAGGAAATCTTGGAGCGGGAGGGGACCGAGGGGCGGATCCTCGGGACCTCGCGGCCGATGGTCGAGCTGATGGCGATGGTTGACAAGGTCGCCAAATCCGAGGCGCCGGTGGTGATCACCGGCGAGAGCGGCACCGGCAAGGAGCTCATCGCCCGGGCCCTGCACGAGCGCTCGAATCGCGCCCGCGGCCCCTTCGTGGCGATCAACTGCGGGGCGATTCCCGAGAACCTCCTGGAGAGCGAGCTCTTCGGCCACGAGAAGGGGGCCTTCACCGGCGCCCACGCCCTCAACAAGGGCAAGCTGGAGTACGCCGACGGCGGCACCCTGCTCCTCGACGAGATCGGCGAGATGCCCCTCCAGCTTCAAGTGAAGCTGCTCCGCTTCCTGCAGGAGCGGACCGTCGAGCGGGTCGGCGGGCACAAGCCGATCGAGGTCGACGTGCGGATCGTCTCCGCCACCAACATCGACCTGCAACAGGCCATCACCGCCAAGACTTTTCGCGAGGACCTCTACTTTCGCCTCAACACGGTTCAGCTCCACCTGCCGCCCCTACGCGACCGCGGCAACGACGCGGTGCTGATCGCCAAGGCGGTGATGAAGCGGTACGAGGAGGAGCACGGCACCAAGGTCAACCTCACCCGTGAGGCGCTCGACGCGATCTCCGCCTACGACTGGCCGGGGAATGTGCGTGAGCTGGAGAACCGTCTCCACCGCGCGGTGATCGTCTCCAACGGCGAGCGGCTCACCCCCGCCGACCTGGAGCTCGCCGGTCGCGAGGAGGGGCCCACCAGCCTCGACCTGCGCGCTGCCCGCGAGCGGGTGGAGCGTGAGGTGATCGTCAAGGCGCTGGAGAAGCACAACGGCAACGTCTCGCGCGCCTCCGTAGAGCTCGGCACCAGCCGTCCTACCCTCCACCATCTCCTCAACAAGTACGAGATTACTGCCAAGGAATACGCGCGGCGGTAGGCGCGAAGCGCGCCCCCTACCGGCCGGCGAACTCCCAGCCGAGGCGGTCGAGGATGCAGAGGAGGCCGTGGTCGCTCTTCAGGTGGGGGGCGACCGAGTCGAGGGTGCCGGGGGCGATCGAGAGGATGTTTTCGGCGCACTCGTCGGCGGTGCGTCGTACCTCATTGGCGACCGCTCCCCACACCTGGCCCTGCTCGCGGTCCCAGGTGACGGTGGCGTGTCGGAGGCTGGCGCGGTGGACGATCTGGTAGGTGTATGCGGCCATGATGATTTTCTCCGAGGGGCGCGACGATCGCGGTTACACCCGGCTCGTAGCAAATCAGATGCCAGGGATCTAACCCGTTGATTTCCCACTACCGCGGCCGGCGACGTCCGAAGGAGACGTGGTGGATGTCTCACAATGAGACGGCCGGTGCAGCGCCAAGGAGCCTGAAGGACTTTGGCCCCAAATCCATTTCCTTCGCGTAGCGGAGTCTATTTTGCTCCCTCCCCTTCGGGGGAGGGTTGGGGTGGGGGTGGTTGGAATCGGCACGTGGATGGGAATACCACCCACCGCTGCGTTCATCCCCACCACCCTCCTCCCAGCCCTCTCCCGGAGGGAGGGGGGACGGGTTTCCTCACCCTCGTTACGATCGCCAAAGTCCGACAGACTCCTAGGAGTCTGTCGGACTTATGCACGATCTACTGCGGAAAAGCGGATCTCGGCCCGGATCGTGCCCCGTTCTTCGTTTCATAGGCCCACTATGTGCCTCGAACGGGTCCCAATCCGGACTCGAGCCCGCTTTCCCTCGCGACGATCGCATAAGTCCGACAGACTCCTAGGCGCGCAGGATCTCTTCGCCGCCGGCGTGCGCCACAGCGGCGATACCACCCACTATCGACTCAACCCCTTGAGGGTGAGGGGGTGCGGAGTCGCGGCGGCGGCAATGGGCGCGGGGCTACAGCTACTGCACCCAGTGGAGGCGGGGGCGGCGGCAAAGGGCAGATCCGGCTCCGGCAGAGGGATGCCGTTGTCGCGTGCGCGACGCTCCTCGCAGGGAGCGCACGGGCACCAGTAGCGCAGGTAGTCCCAGCGAAAGATGCCGTCGTTGTGGCCGTCACTGAAGGAGAGGGCCACCGCGTAGTTGCCGTACGGCTCGACTCCGCTGACCCGGATCTCGGGAGCGGGCAGTGGGCGAACGCGATCGGCGCCGCCGGTCAGACACTCCGGGCAGGGGCAGTGGATCCGCAGGTCCACTGCGCTGTACTGCGATTGGTGGCCGTCGGCCCAATCCACCTCCAGACCGCCGTCACCCTGGTGGTGGATTACCTCGCGTGGGGTGTGTTGAAGCTCCATGGGGTATTGGACCACAAGGCGGGCTGACTCGTCAGCCCGCCTCGTGTACCTCGATCCAGCCGTCCGTGAGGCGCACCTCGTACACCGGGACCGCTTCGTAGGCGGGCGGCGCGAGGACCTCGCCGGTGCGCAGGGAGAAACGAGCCCCGTGGCGCGCACAGGTGATGACCTCACCCTCCACCTCGCCGTCGGCCAGGGGCGCGCCGTCGTGGGTGCACACATCCTCGACGGCGAGAAGCTCGCCGCCGACGTTGAAGAGGGCGACCTCCACCCCCGCAACGTCTACCACCCGCCGCGACCCCGGTGGGAGCTCCTCGCCACGCACCGTACGAACCCAGCCGCCATGTACCTCCATTATGGACACTCCCTACGGCTTGCCGACCGGCGGCGTGGCCGGCACCACGGGCGCGGGGTGGGTGGTGCTGCGCGTTACCGACAGGATGATCGCGTCCTCCAGGGGCACGTCGCGGTGGCCGTGGCGGACGCCGGTGGGGAGCTTGGCGATGGTGTCCACCGCCTCCATGCCGCTGACCACCTTGCCGAAGACGCAGTATCCCCAGCCACGCAGATTCTTGGACCGGAAGTCGAGCATCCGGTTATCCACCAGGTTGATAAAGAACTGCGAGGTGGCGGAGTGGGGCTGGTTGGTGCGCGCCATGGCGATCGTGCCGCGCTCATTCTTCAGGCCGTTGTCCGCCTCGTTGGGGATCGGCGGGCGGGTCTCCTTCTGCGTCATCCCCTTGGTGAAGCCGCCGCCCTGGATCATGAACCCCTTGATCACCCGGTGAAACACGGTGTTGTCGTAGAAGCCGGCGTCGACGTAAGCGAGGAAGTTCTCCACCGTCTTCGGCGCCTTGTCCGGGTAGAGCTCCAGGGTGATCGTGCCGGCTGTGGTCTTCATCTCTACCACCGGGTTGGCCGCGAGGGCAGGGGCGGCGAGGAGGAGGGCGGCGACGACGGGGATGAGGAAACGGATCATGGTCTCTCCTGAAAAGGGGAAATGAACTTAATCCAATTTATTTGGCTCAAGTTTGAGATGGGAATGTGCGATGGTAACAATGGGTTGTTGCAGGAGGTAGGGTGGACAATGGTACTCGGGAGGAGAAATGAGGAGACCATGAAACGGCGACGGCACATCGGCTGGCTGGCTTTTCTCGTGGCGCTGGTGATGGCAGGGACGCCGGCCGCCGGTGGAGAGTGGCTGCAAGCGGTGGGACGGCCCGAGGTGGTCTTTGGGGTGGAGAACACCGCCCGCGTACCGCTGTTGGTGGTGCGTGCCAAGCTTGATGCAGGGAAAAACACCGACTTCTTCATTGCCCTGCCGGCGACGGTAGCGGCGGAGGTGAGCCGCTACATCGTCGGTCGTACCTTTTCCGAGGCGGTGGTCGAGCAGGCGCAGCTCCGCGCCGCGGTCGAGGTGGCGCAGCTTTCGATCGGTGAGATCAACACCCTGAGTGATCCCTTGGTCCGCCACGGGGCGCGCCAGTCCTATCTCCGCAATTTGAAGTTCGGCCTGGCGCGTCTGGTGCGCGAGGCGGCGCGACCGTCGGGTAAGTCGGTAGTCTTCTTCTTTCAGCCGAGCAAAGCCGGTCTACAGATGCTCACCGGCCTCGAGGTCGGCGGCCACCGCTTCGACTTTGGCCCACGCCCCGCTGCGGAGCCGTCGCAACACCGTCATGTCGACGGCAGCCGCGACCACGGTTTTCTGAGTTGGGTAATCGACCGGGGATAGGGGCGCACCCACGGTGGTCGCCGGCCTGCTTTTTTCCCCGGTGACCGTCGGGGCGACGTCGCGAGCTTGCACGGAGGCGCCGGCGTGACTGGAGCGGGCGTGTCGTGGTTCGAGGTGGTGGTCGGCCTCGTCGGCGGGGTTGGCCTCTTCATTCTTGGCATGGAGCGGATGAGCCACGCCCTCCAGCGGCTTGCCGGCGAGCGGCTCCGTGACCTCCTCCGAACCCTCACCCCCAACCCCTACCTCGGCGCGGTGGTGGGGACCGGCCTCACGGCGCTCGTCCAGTCGAGCTCGGTGACCACCATTATGGTGGTGGGGCTGGTGCAGGCAGAGGTGATCGACCTCACCCGCGCCGTCGGGGTGATCTTCGGCGCCAATGTCGGCACCACCGTCACGACCCAGATTATCGCCTTCCACGTCGCCCACTACGGGCTCCTGTTCATTGGCCTTGGCGTCCCTCTCCTCTTCCTCGCCCGCCGCGACACCCTCCGTCAGGCGGGGGCGGCGATGGTCGGCTTCGGCCTGCTACTCTTCGGGATGGAGGTGATGGGCAACGCGGTGGCACCCCTGCACAGCGAGCCCCGCCTGGTCGGCTGGCTCGCCTCCCTCTCCAACCCACTCGCAGGGATCGGTGCCGGGGTGGCGGTGACCCTGATCCTCCAGTCGTCGGCGGCGGTCACCGGCATCCTCATCGCCCTCGCGGGTCAGGGGATCGTCCCCCTGGAGGCGGCGATCGCCATCGTCCTCGGCGCCAACGTCGGCACCTGTCTGAAGATCAACCTCGCCGCCGCCGGCAAGTCCAGAGAGGCGGTGCGCGCCGCCGCGGCACATCTCCTGTTTAACGTCATCGGGGTCGTGGTGTGGGCGGGGTTCCTGCCCCTCTTTGCGACCCTCCTCCGCCAGATTACCCCGTCGGTGGGAGCGGCGGCGGTGCCGCACCAGATCGCCAACGCCCACACCCTCTTCAACCTGGTGAACGCGGCGCTCTTGTTGCCACTGGCGCCGCTCTTCGCCCGTGGCGTGCGCCGGCTCGTCCCCGACCGCGAGGAGGAGGCGCGTTTCGAGACCCGCTACCTCGACGAGGAATTCGTGGAGAGTCCGCCCCAAGCTTTGGAGGCGGTGCGCCACGAAACGCGGCGCATGGGGTGGGTGGTGGACACCATGTTCGACGGCCTCTCCGAGACCCTCTTTCGTGCCGACACCGAGGCGATGAGTGAGATCGCCGCCAAGGACGATGTTGTCGACTACCTCGAACGGGCGATCACCGACTACCTGCGTCTGATCTCCAGCGAGGACCTCGGTCCGCGCGAGGCGCAGGAGGTGATGGTCGCCAACAGCGTGATCAACGAGATCGAGCACATCGGCGACGTCATCGAGCTCGACATCGGCCACCTGGTCCACCGCCTGCGGCGCGCCGGCACCGGCTTCACCCCCAAGGGACGCAAGGAGATCGCCATCCTCATGGAGACGGTGCGCGGCCTGACGGCGCGAGCGATCGACAGCTTTGTCCGCCGTGGCCCGGCTACCGCCGCCGACGTGATCGGCGAGAAGGGGCAGGTGCGCGGCCTGGAGGAGCAGTCGCGCCACGACCACATCGCGCGGCTCCAGGAGGGGGTCGCCGAGTCCCTGGCCACCCACGCCCTCCACCTCGACGCCCTCAACTGCGTCATGCGCATCGACCACCACGCCCGACGTATCGCCAAGATGGTGGTGGCCGGCATGCCATCCACTTCGCCCCGGACCAAGGGCCACCACGGCCGCGCGCGGGCAACACGCCGGGGGCGGTAGCCGTCCCCTTGGATCGGCGCGGCCGGCCGCCGATGGGGTCATTTTTCCGGTGGCGCGGCCACCGCGCCTGGTCTAGCTTCTCCCCACAACATCATCCCCAAACTGGAGCCGGAAGCCATGCCCTGCAGTCAAAACCCCGCCCGCTTGCTGAAACGGATGCGCGCCATCCTCAACCATGCCGCCGAGGCCGATGGTGATGCGCCGCGCTGGCCGATGGAGAGCCTCGTGCGTCACACCCGCGAACGGCTGGTGGAGGCTGCGAAGCTCCTCGCGGTCACCGGCTACAGCCGCCTGCGCAAGGAGGAGCTCGCCGGGCGGCTCCTCCCCGCCCTGCGTGAGCTGACCGCACGCGCCGCCTCGGTGTCCAAGGGGCGGGGGGGGAAGACGGCGCCTGCATCGAAAAATGGCGCACGGGCGGCCGCGGAGGTTGCAGAGGTGTTCGAGGAGGAGATCGCGGCCTCCAAGTTCGACCTCGGACCCGAGGCAAAGGAGCCGCGTGAGGCGCACATCCCGTGGGGGTACGCCCACGACCGGATCACCGCCATGGCGATCGACCCGGATCGCCTCTACTGTTACTGGGAGGTGACCGACGACGCCATCGAGGCGACCCGTGAGCGGCTCGGTCCGGGCGGCCCGACCGCGTGGCTCAACCTGCGCATCTACGACGTCACCAACCGGATCTTCGACGGCACCAACGCCCACGCCTACTTCGACATCCGGGTGGAACGCTCCGATCGCCAGTGGTTCGTGACCCTGAACAAGCCGACCTCGACCCAGGTGGTGGAGGTGGGGCTGAAGTCGTACGAGGGGTACTTCGTGAAGATCACCCGCGCGCACCGGGTCGACATGCCACGCAAGGCGCCGGCTCCCTCGGCGCCGGTGGAGTGGCTCACGGTGCAACCGGAGAGTGGTGAGGTAGAGGGCGCGTCGTCCCCCCATTTACCGCCGCAAGACGGTGGTCCCGGAAGCACCTCCGCCAGTGACGCCCCACCGGCGGAGACGGCGCAGGGAGGTGAGGTTCGCGGTTTCGGCGACGCCGCCCCGATCGCCGCTTCGCTTCCCCCTGCCGCCTCGGTCCACTACACCTCGGTGGCGAGCCACACCTGGCTGTCGCGCTCGGAGCGGTTCGAGTGGGCCGGCCCGGTGCACCGCACGAGCTGGCACGCCGGCCCCTTCCCCCTGCAAGTGGAGGCGCCGGGGCGAATCGAGGAGCGGTTCGAAGGGGCCGCCACTATCTACGCCGACGAGGGTGGCGGTCGGGTCGTCTACGGCCCATGGGAGGTGGTGATCCACGGCCTCGCCGGCTGGGCCGAGGGTCGCGTCGTCGGCCAGTGGCAGGTCTACAAGTCATGGCCCACCGAGAGCGGCCACGACACCTGGACGACGGAGCCCCCGCCACCGCCGGCGACGGTGCGCCAATTCAACCGCACCCTCGCGACATCGCCCGCCGGGGCGAGCGAGCGGTGGTGGGGAGCGGGGAGCGAGCAGCGCCTTGGCGGCGCCTCCGAGCTCTACCGCCTCGGTGCCAGCGAGCAGCGCCTTGGCGGCGCCAGCGAGCAGCGGTGGGCGGGTGCCTCGGAGGTGCGTCTCGCCGGGGGGTCGGAACAGGTGTGGGGTGGAGGGTCGGAGCTCTCGTACCTTGGCGGCTCCGAGCGCATCCACCTCGGCGGTAGCGAGGCACGTCTCAACGCCGCCGGCGCGAGCGAGCACCTCGGGGGGAGCGAGGCCCGCCTCGGCCACAGCTCGGGCGAGGGGCGCTGGCCAGTGTAGCGTTCAGCGAACAGCTTTAAGCATTCAGCGGACAGCATTCAGTGGAGAAGGTTCGGAGGAGGGGTTCGACCCCGATCCCGATAGCGATTTCGCTTTGGAGGAGGAGTGGTGGGCGTGGCAACGCTGGTGCCATGCCCCTCTTGTCCCCGCCCTCTGCGCCTCCGCGTCTCTGCGCGAGGTTCTTCAAGACGCTCATGCTTGTTTCGATCTCCCTCGACAACCCCCGCCCGCAAGGCGACCCTGTCGTCCCTTCCATCCCTCCCTGTCGCCCGAGCTGAAAGCTGTTCGCTGAAAGCCTTTACAACCATGACCGGCTACCTCTCCCTCGTCCTCCACGCCCACCTCCCCTTCGTCCGCCACCCGGACGACCCCACGGTGATGGAGGAGCGGTGGCTCTACGAGGCGATCGTCGAGACCTACCTGCCGCTGGTGCAGATGTTCGAGGGGCTCGCCCACGACGGCGTCGGCTGTCGCGCCACCGTGTCGCTGTCGGCGCCGCTCATCTCCATGCTCACCGACGACCTGCTCAAGCTCCGGGCGGCGGCCCACCTCGACCAGCTCATCGAGCTCTCGGAGAAGGAGATCGAGCGCACCGTCCATGAGCCGTACTACCAGCGGCTGGCGCAGATGTACCGCGACCGCTTCGGCAAGCTGCGTCACACCTGGCGGTGTCACGAGGGCAACCTGGTGGCCGCCTTCCGCAAGCTCCAGGAGCAGGGGGTGGTGGAGGTGATCACCTCCACCGCCACCCACGCATTCTTCCCTCTGATGGACCAGAACTGGGCGGCGATGCGCGCCCAGGTCCAGGTCGCCGCCGAGCTCTACGAGCACCACTTCGGCAAACGGCCGCTCGGCATGTGGCTCGGCGAGTGCGGCTACATCCCGGGCGTCGACGAGCTCCTCCGGGAGGCCGGGGTGCGCTACTTCTTCGTCGACACCCACGGCATCCTCTACGCCGATCCGCCGCCGGTCTACGGCGTCCACGCCCCGATCTACTGCCCCAGCGGCGTCGCCGCCTTCGGTCGCGACGTGGAGACCTCCCGCCAGGTCTGGTCGGCGCAGGAGGGCTACCCGGGCGACCCCCACTACCGCGACTTCTACCGCGACATTGGCTTCGACCTCCCCCGGGAGTACATCGGCCCCTACATCCACCCCGAGGGCCACCGCCTCTACACCGGCCTCAAATATCACGCCATCACCCACGGCCGGCTGCACGACAAGTGGGTCTACGACCCGGAGATCGCGCGCGGCAAGGCGGGGCTCCATGCCACCGACTTCCGTACCCGGCGTCAGCAACAGGTGCGCGACCTCGCCGCCCACATGGATCGGCCGCCGATGCTGGTCTCGCCCTACGACGCCGAGCTCTACGGCCACTGGTGGTTCGAGGGGATCCAGTTCCTCGACGATCTCTTCCGCCAGCTCCACTTCGACCAGGACGAGGTCGAGCCCCTCTCTCCCGGCGACTACCTCACCCGCCACCCCACCAACCAGGCGGCGACTCCGTGTGCCTCGTCGTGGGGCCACAAGGGGTACAACGACTACTGGCTGTGCGAGGCGAACGCCTGGATCTACCGTCACCTCCACGAGGCGGGCGAGCGGATGGTGGAGCTCGCCCACCGCTTCCCCGAGCCCACGGAGCTGGAGCGGCGGGCGCTCAACCAGGCCGCACGCGAGCTGCTGCTGGCCCAGGCCAGTGACTGGCCGTTTATCATGCGCACCGGCACCACCGTCGGCTACGCCGAGCGCCGCTTCAACAGCCACACCCTCCGCTTCAACCAGCTCTACGACCAGCTCATCGCAGGAGAGATCGACGAGGCAGAGCTGGACAAGGTGGAGCAAGAGGACAACCTCTTCCCGGAGATCGACTACCGGGTCTACGGCCTGTGAGCCGGGGTCGGGCGAGCAAAACCACGAAGGACACGAAGCGCACGAAGGGGTGAATCGGCCGGAGGCAGGTGTCGCAAGTGCTCCCACGAGAGATCGCAGCGGCCTGGAAGGCGGGATTCACCACAGAGGACACGGAGGGCGCAGAGGGGGAGACAAGCGGGGAGGCCGCTTCGACGTCTTCCGCGATGCGCAGCGGGTGAACGAGGAGGTGGATCCGAACAATCCTACATCCGCAGATCGTCGAGGAACTCCGAGGCCGGGGCGACGCTGGTGACCAGGAGGTGGTCGCGGGCGCGGGTGCAGGCGACGTAGAGGAGGTGACGTTCGGTGTTGTAGACCTCCTCCAGGTCCGCCTCATCGGTCACGGTCTCGATGCGTGCCTGCGAGGGGATCACCTCGTCGTCACACGCCATCACCGCCACCGCGCGAAACTCCAGCCCCTTGGCGAGGTGCATGGTGC
>CAZRGD010000065.1:0-10147 GCA_964599505.1 uncultured Nitrospirota bacterium
CCCCACCCCTCACCCCTCACTCCCGCGCGCCCTCCACGCCGGCCCCTTCCGCCTCCCCTTCGGCCGCACGCCGCTCCTCATGGGGGTGGTGAACGTTACCCCGGACTCTTTCTCCGACGGCGGCCGCTTTCTGGAGCCGAGCGCGGCGATCCGCCACGGAGTCCGGTTGGCGCAAGAGGGGGCGGCGATTCTCGACCTCGGGGCCGAGTCGACCCGCCCGGGTGCGATGCCGGTGCCCGTCGACGAGCAGCTCCGGCGGCTCCTGCCGGTGGTTCGTGGCCTGGTCGGGGAGGTGGCGGTGCCGCTGTCTATCGACACGACCTGCGCGGCGGTGGCCGAGCCGTGTCTCGACGCGGGCGCGACGATGGTCAACGACATCTCCGGCCTCACCTTCGACCGCGAGATGGCGGCGGCGGTGGCGGCGACCGACGCCGCCTTGGTCCTCATGCACTGTCCGGCGCCGCCGGCGGTGATGCAGGCCCACGCCCGTTACGATGACGTGGTGGTGGAGGTGGTGGCTGCACTAGCGGCGGCGGTCGGCCGTGCCGAGTCCGCGGGGATCGGCCGCGACCGGCTGGTGGTCGACCCGGGCCTCGGCTTCGGCAAGACAGCAGAACATAATTGGGATATTTTACGCCACCTTGACGTCCTCGCCGACCTCGGTCTGCCGCGTCTCATCGGTGCGTCGCGTAAGTCATTTATTGGTATGGCCCTGGGTGACGAGAAGGAGCCCATGGGGGTAGGTGATCGTCTGGAGGGCTCCCTGGCGGTGGCCATGTGGTGCGCCCTGGCAGGGGTGGAGCTGCTCCGTGTCCACGATGTTGACGCCACGGCGCGAGTGTTGAAAATGACTGAAATACTTATTAGTTAGCCGTTTTTTCGATCGATCCCGCCGGATTGTCACCCTGAGCTCCCATCTCCTTCGCCCCGACACCGTATTTACGTTGCCCCACTGACACGCCGTGGAACCCCTCAATCAGCTCCTCCACGTCATCGCCGGCGTGCGTGTCCCGCAGGATCTGATCGACATCGGCATCGTCGCCTTTGTCATCTACCGCCTCCTGCTGCTGGTGAAGGGGACGCGGGCGATGTACATGCTCTACGGGGTGGTGGTGATCGCCGGGGTCGCCTATCTCTCCGAATGGGGCCAGCTCTACGCGATTAACTGGCTTCTGTCGCACGTCTGGTCGTATTTGCTGCTCGCCATCGTCATCATCTTCCAGCCGGAGATCCGCCGCGCCCTGGCGGAGATGGGGCAGCGACCCCTGCGTCACGGGAGTCGCGCCGGCCGCTGGGAGGTGGTGATCGACGATCTGGTCACCGCCGCGGCGAACATGGCGGAGCAGCGAATCGGGGCGCTGATGGTGATCGAGCGCAACACCCCGATCAGCGACCTCATCCAGGTGGGGACGCCGTTGCAGGCGATCCTCACCAAGGAGCTGCTGAAGTCGATCTTCGTTCATGGCTCACCGATCCACGACGGTGCGGTGGTGATCCGCGACGGCGAGGTGGTCTCCGCCGGTTGCTTCCTCCCCATCAGCCTCTCCTCCGGCATCGCTCAGGAGCTCGGCACCCGCCACCGGGCGGCGATCGGCCTCACCGCCGAGTCGGACGCGGTGGTGATCGTCGTCTCCGAGGAGTCGGGGACCATCGGTCTGGCGGTGGAGGGGCGGATCCTCCGCCACCTCGACCCGGCGCGTCTCCACCGTCGCCTCTCCGAGCTCCTCCTTCCCCCCTTGCCCAACCGCCGGCGCTGGCCGTGGCGCCGCGCCACCGTCTGATCGCCCGCCTTGTTCGACAATCTCCCCCTCAAGCTCCTTTCCATCTTCCTCGCCTCGCTGGTGTGGCTCTTCGTGATGGGGGAAGAACACTCGGAGCGCAGCTACTCGGTGCCGGTGCAGATTAGCCGCCTCGCCGAGGGGCTGGTGTTGCTCAACGAGGAGGACTACGTGGTCGAGGTGCGGGTCTCCGGGCCGCGTGGGATCCTCAACAGCCTCTCCGACGACGGTTTCGCCGCGACCCTCGACCTCGCCCCGTACGGCAAAGGCGAGGTGGACGTGCCGATCCCGAAAGAGGCGATCCGGGCCCCGAAGGGGGTGAGCATCACCCGGATCCGGCCGGCCACCATCCGGGTTCACCTCGACTCGGTGGTGGAGAAGGAGATCCCCCTGAAGGCGGTGGTCCACGGCCAGCCGGCCGCTGGCTACGAGGTGGGGGCGGTGAAACTGGAGCCGCCGTCGCTGCGCCTCACCGGCCCGGAGTCCCTGCTGGCGCAGATCACCGAGATCCCCACCACCCCGATCGATGTCACCGGCCTCACCGGTGACGCCACCCTGCCGTTGCAGGTGGACTTCCAACGCCACCTCGTCTCCTGGCCGCCGCGCCCCCTGCTCGCCCAGGTGGTGGTGGTGCCGCGGATGGTGACCCGCTCCCTGCCGGTGGAGGCGGAGGTTACGGGAAAGCTGCGTGACGGCTACGAGGTGACCAAGGTGGAGGTGACCCCGGAGGCGGTGTCGGTGCGCGGGCCGCAGCGGGTGGTGGAGGGGCTCACCAAGGTAAGCGCGGGGGCGGTGAAGATCACCCATCGCCACCGTTCCCTGACTCGGAAGCGGACTCTGGTGCCGCCGGCCGACGGGGTGAGCTTCCCGGAGGGCGATCGCGTCGCCGTGCGGGTGGAGATCACCGAGCGCATGGAGGAGCGAGTAGTCGAGGTCCACGCCACCCTCCACGGCAAGGTGGACCCGGACTATCGGCGCGGCACGGTCCAGGTCGTCCCCGATCAGGTTCGCATTCGCGGCCCCTACCACAGCCTGGCGAAGATGAAGCGGGTCGAGACCGTCGCGGTCGACCTCGACGGCGCGCGCCGCCTCGTCACCGCCCACCCCCACCTGCGCCTGCCCGCCGGTCTGCGGCGGGTGGACGGTGGCTCGACCCTCACGGTGATCGTCCCGGTGGAGGAGCGGATCATCAGCCGCACCCTTCCGGTACGCCCCGCCTTTCAGGGCAATCCGCCCGCCGGTCTGCGGGTGAAGCGGCTGGTGGTGCGGCCGGCGGAGGTGGATGTCACCGGACCGGCGCGCCGCCTCCGCGGTCTCGACAAGGTGGCCACGCGCACCCTCGCCTACCCGAAAGAGCCGGGGACCTACCCCCTGCCGGCAGTGGCCCTCGCCCTCCCCGAGGGGATCTCGAAGGTGACCCCCACACAGGTGGAGGTCTCCCTCACCCTCGTGCCGCCGCCGCCGGTCCGCCGTAGTCTGCCGGTTCACCCCACCCTCGAGGGGGCGTTGCCCACGGGGGTTCGTCTCACCGAGGTGGTGGTGAAGCCGGGTCAGGTGGAGGTCGTGGGTCCGAAGGAGAAGCTGGAGGCGATCACGGAGCTTGCCACCGAGCCGATACCTCTATCACGGGCGCGGGCGACCCAGTCGCTCACCGTCCACGTCGTCGCGCCGGCCGGGGTGGAGGTGGCCACCCCGGAGGTGGCCGTGACCCTGACCATCGAGTCAGAAAAATAGGAGGACAACCATGGAACGCAAGATCTTCGGGACCGACGGCGTGCGCGGGGTGGCGAACGTCTACCCCATCGACGGTGAGACGGCGATGCGCCTCGGCCGCGCCGCCGCCCACATCTTCAAGCGCGGCGGCGACCGCCGCCACCGCATCGTCATCGGCAAGGACACCCGACTCTCCGGCTACCTCTTGGAGTTCGCCCTCGCCTCGGGGATCTGCTCCATGGGGGTCGACGTCACCTTCGTCGGGCCGCTCCCTACCCCCGGGATCGCCTTCATCACCAAGGGGCTCCGGGCGGACGCCGGGATCGTCATTTCCGCCTCCCACAACCCGTACATGGACAACGGCATCAAGTTTTTCGGTCCCGACGGCTACAAGCTCCCCGACTCGGTGGAGCGGGAGATCGAGGAGCTGGTGCTCACCGGCAAGATCGACGACATCCGCCCCACCGCCGAGGAGGTCGGCTCCGCCTTCCGCCAGGAGGACGCGGTGGGCCGCTACGTCTCCTACCTGAAGACCGCCTTCTCCAACCACCACGACCTGGAGGGGGTGCGGATGGTGATCGACTGCGGCCACGGCGCCACCTATCGGGTCGCGCCCCTGGTCTTCTCCGAGCTCGGCGCGGAGACCATCGTCATCAACGACGCCCCGGACGGCACCAACATCAACGACGGCTGTGGCTCCACCCAGCCCGAGGGGATGCGCGAGGCGGTGCGGGCGTATCGCGCCGACTTCGGCGTCGCCTTCGACGGCGACGGCGACCGGGTGATCATGGCCGACGAGCGCGGTGAGCTGGTGGACGGCGACCACTGCCTCGCCATCGCGGCGCTCGCCATGCAGCGCGACGGCAGCCTGTGCGACGCCACGGTGGTCGCTACGGTGATGTCCAACCTCGGCCTCGAGGTCTGCATGCGCGAGCACGACATCCGGCTGATGCGCACCCAGGTGGGCGACCGCTACGTGGTCGAGGAGATGGTCAAGGGCGGCTACAACCTCGGCGGCGAGCAGTCCGGCCACGTCATCTTCCGCGACTGGAACACCACCGGTGACGGAGTCCTCACGGCGCTGCGCACCATCGACATCTGCCGCGACCAGGGGCGGCCGCTCTCCGAGCTCTCCGCGGTGATGGCCGACTACCCGCAGGTGATCCGCAACGTGGTGGTGAAGAGCAAGCCGCCCATCGAGGGGCTCGACGGCGTTGGGGAGTCGATCCGCGACGCCGAGGCCACCCTCGGCGACCGCGGCCGGGTCCTGGTGCGCTACTCCGGCACCGAGCCGAAGGCGCGGGTCATGGTCGAGGGCGAGGACGACACCACCGTGGCGCGCCTCGCCGAGCAGATCGCCGGGCGGCTGGCCGAGGCGATCGGCTGACGCCGATTGCCTATTCCAGCCGCCCCATCGTCCGGAACTTGGCGTAGCGCTGCTCCATGAGCGCGTCGCGGTCCATCGGGGTGAGCTCGGCGAGGGCCGAGCGCACCTGCTCGGCGACCGCCGCGGTGGTCATCTCCGGCTGGGTGTGGGCGCCGCCCACCGGCTCGTCGATGATCCCGTCGATGATTCCGAAGCCCAGCAGGTCCTTGGCGGTGAGCTTGAGGGCGTCTGCCGCCTTCTCCGCCTTGGTGGCGTCCTTCCACAGGATCGCCGCGCACCCCTCCGGCGAGATCACCGAGTAGATCGAGTGCTGGAGCATGTAGATCCGGTTCGCCACCGCGATCGCCAGCGCACCCCCGGAGCCGCCCTCGCCGGTGATCACGGTGATCACCGGCACCGGGAGGCGCGACATCACCCGCTGGCACTCGGCAATCGCCTGCGCCTGGCCCCGCTCCTCGGCATCGAGCCCCGGGAAGGCGCCCGGGGTGTCGACGAAGGTGATCAGCGGCAGGTGGAACTTTGCCGCCATCTCCATGAGACGGACTGCCTTGCGGTACCCCTCGGGCTTGGGCATGCCGAAGTTGCGGCGGATGTTCTCCTTCGTCGTCCGCCCCTTCTGGTGGCCGATGATGACCAGCCCCTGATCGCCGATCCGGCCGAGCCCGCCCACCAGGGCCGGGTCGTCTCCGAAGGCGCGGTCACCGGCGAGCTCCTGAAAGTCGTCGGTGAGCCGAGCGATGTAGTCGAGGGCGAAGGGGCGCTTCGGGTGGCGGGCGAAGCGTGCCGTGTCCCATGGGCTCAGCTGCTCGTCGGCGGCGCGCCGCAGGTGGGTGTACTTCTCCTCCAGCTCCTTGAGCTCGGCGGTGAGGTCGAGCCCCTCCTCCTCGTGCAAGAGCCGCAGCTTGCGGATGTGCGCCTCCAGGGTGGAGAGGGCCTGTTCTTTCGGTTGATTGCTCATGCAGATTGCCTTGGCGGCGGCAATCTACTACGGGCACCGGGGGGCGAGAAGCCATCACCCGGCCCTGCGGATGGACTCCCGGATCCACGGTTCGAGGTGCTCGAAGTCCGAGCTCCCCGCCTCCAGGAGGCCGATGAGGAAGCCGTGCGCCGCCTTGGCCTCGACCTCGAGTCGCCACCCGTTGAGGCGCAGGAAGACATCCGTCGCAAAGAAGGCCACCCGTTTGTTGCCGTCTACAAAGGGGTGGTTCATGAGGAGCGACTCGAAGAGGGCTGTCGCCATCTTCACCAGGTCGAGGTAGTAGCCGCTCTGCGGCCGGTAGAGGGCGCTCTCCAAGAGGCCAAGATCCCGGACCTCCGGCGGTCCGCCGAACTGCTCCACCAGTCGCGCATGGATCGCCAAGACTTCGTCCAGCGACAGGTGGCGAACAACATCACTGGCCAAGGCGGCGTCCCAACTCCTCGTTGGTCTCGATGGAGTCCTCCAGGTGCGCCAGCACCTCGGGGCGAAGGCGCCGCCTTCGCAAATAGTCCTGTACCGCCTCGGTGAGGAGGCCGGAGATGTTTTGATGTGACTCCTGCGCCAGCGCTCGCAATTCACGCCAAGCGTCGGAATCGATCTTCGAGCTGATCTTGATGGCCGCCATGAAATGAGAGGTATCTGGATGTGTCATGACATGTCAAGACGAATGTTTTTCGCGTAGCAAAAAACATCACCGGAACCCGATCTCGATCGCCTCGCCCATCTCCTGTCGCAGCTCGGCGAGCAGGTCATCCGACGGGTGGATGGCGAGGTCGCGGCCGGCGCGGATGCGGACGCGGTCGCCGCCGGGGAGATGCAGCCGGAGGAAGAGGGGCGTCTTGCCCGGGTGCTGGCGGAGGATCTGGCGCAGGACCCGGTAGTCCTCGGCCCCCTGGCGACTCGGCCTGAGGGTGATCTCCGCCGCCTGGGCGACGGTGGCGCGGTGGTCGGCAAGGGGCACCAGCGAGTCGGCGCGCAGGGTGCTACCGCGTTCTCCCACCTGCAGGCGGCCGGCGATGACCACCGGCTCGCGCGAGGCGAGAAGGTGCTCCACCTCCTTGTAGATGCGGGAGAAGAGCATCACCTCCAGGAGCCCGGTCATCCCCTCCACGGTGAGGATGGCGAAACGGTCGCCCTGCTTGTTCACCTTGGTGACCACCTTCTGGATCAGCCCCACCACCGTCGCCTTGCCCTCCTCCTTCCAGGTCTGGAGGGTGGCGATGTCACAGGTGGCGTAGCGGCGGATCTCCTCTCTGTAGTGGGTGAGTGGGTGGCCGGAGATGTAGAAGCCGAGGGCCTCCTTCTCGTGCTCCAGGCGGATGCGCTCGGGCCACGGCTCGACCGGGGCCATCTCCGCCACCAGGTCACTGGTGGCGACATCGAGCTGGTCCAGGAGGCTCCCCTGCCCCGAGTCGTGCTCCCGGAGCGCCTGGCTCGCGGCGGCCAGGGCCGGCTCCAGGTTCGCCATGAGCTGGGCGCGGTTCGGGTGGATCGAGTCGAACGCCCCGGACTTCACCAGCGCCTCCATCATCCGCCGGTTCGGGTGGACCGACGCGATCCGCTCGCAAAACTCCACCAGGGAGGAGAAGGGGCCGCCCTCGCGCCGTGCCGCCACCACCGCGTCGATGGCGCCGGCGCCCACGTTCTTCACCGCCGCCAGGCCAAAGCGGATCGCCTTCCCCTCGACGCGGAAGGCGCCGGTGGAGAGGTTGACGTCCGGCGGCAGGACGTCGATGTGGCTCTCCCGGCAGTGGTGGACGTACTTCACCACCTTGTCGGTGTTGTCCATGTCCGCGGAGATGATCGCGGCCATGAAGGCGACCGGGTGGTGCGCCTTCAGGTACGCCGTCTGGTAGGTGACCACCGCGTAGGCGGCGGAGTGCGACTTGTTGAAGCCGTACTTGGCGAACTCCGCCATCAGCCCGAAGATCGCCTCCGCCTTGTCGTGGGCGATGGAGCGCTCGTCGGCGCCGGTGAGAAAGCGGTCACGCTGGCGCGCCATCTCCGCGGCATCCTTCTTGCCCATCGCGCGGCGGAGTAGGTCCGCCTCCCCCAGCGAGTAGCCGGCGAGGACCGCGGCGATCTGCATCACCTGTTCCTGGTAGAGGATCAGGCCGTAGGTGTCCTTGAGGATCGGTTCCAGCTCGGGCAGGAGGTAGTGAATCTCCTTGCGGCCGTGCTTGCACTCGATGAAGTCGTCCACCATCCCCGAGCCGAGCGGTCCGGGACGGTAGAGAGCGACCAGGGCCACGATGTCTTCGAAGCGGCGCGGCGCCAGCTTGATCAGGTACTCGCGGATCCCTCCGGACTCGAGCTGGAAGATGCCGGTGTTGTCGCCGCGGCACAGCAGCTCGAAGGTCGCCGGGTCGTCGAGGGTGAGATCGGCGAGGACCAGGGGCGGCGCCCCCTTCTCCTGGAGCTCCTCGTTGGCGAGCTTCACCCCCTGGTCGATCACCGTCAGGGTCTTCAGGCCGAGGAAGTCGAACTTCACCAGCCCCACCTTCTCCACGTACCGCTTGTCGTACTGGGTGACCACGTCGCCCTCAGGGGTGACGAACAGCGGGGTGTGCTCCCTGAGTGGGCGATCGCCGATCACCACCCCGGCGGCGTGGGTGGAGGCGTGGCGGTTGAGCCCCTCCAGATCCAGGGCATAGCGGACCACCTCGGCGATCCGCTCATCCTCCTCGGCCAGCGCACGCAACCGAGGCTCCTGCTTCAACGCCTCCTTCAGGGTGATCCCGAGCTCGTTGGGGACCAGCTTCGCCAGCTTGTCGCACTCGGCGTAGGGGACCTCCAGGACCCTTCCTACGTCGCGCAGGATCGCCCGCGCCTGCATCGTCCCGAAGGTGATGATCTGCGCCACCGCCTCCTTGCCGTACCCCTTCTCCACCGAGTACTTGCGGCGCACGTAGTCGAAGACCTCGCCGCGCCGGTCCATGCAGAAGTCCATGTCGATGTCCGGCATGGAGACCCGTTCCGGGTTGAGGAAGCGCTCGAACAGCAGATCGTAGGGGAGCGGGTCGAGGTCGGTGATCTCCAGGCAGTAGGCCACCAGGGAGCCGGCGGCGGAGCCGCGCCCCGGCCCCACCGGGATGTCGTGCGCCTTGGCGTAACGGACGAAGTCCCAGACGATGAGGAAATAGCCGGGGAAGCCCATCTCCTCGATGATCGAGAGCTCGTGGTCGATCTGGGCGTCGTAGTCGGCGCGCGTGTGGCGCACCGGCGGCCGGCTGGCCAGCCGCCGCTCCAGCCCCTCGGCCACCAGGTGGCGGACGTAGTCGATGGGTTGCTCGAACGGTTCGGGGATATCGAAGGAGGGGAGGTAGGTGTGGGAGAGATCGATCTCGAAGGTGCACCGGTCGGCGATCACCGCGGTGTTGGCGATGGCCTCCGGGATATCGGCAAACAGCTCCGCCATCTCCGTGCGGGTACGGAAGTAGAGCTGGTCGGTGTTGTAGCGCCACCGGTTCGGGTCGGAGCGGGTGGTCGACTGCTGGAGGCACATGAGGATCTCGTGCGCCGGTGCAGTCTTCCGCGCCAGGTAGTGGCAGTCGTTGGTTGCCACCAGAGGAATCCCCAGCTCGCGGCCGAGCTTGATGAGGGCCTGGTTCACCTCCTCCTGCCCGTCGACTCCGTGGCGCTGGAGCTCCAGGTAGAAATTGCCGTCGCCGAGAATCTCCCGGTATTGTACCGCCGCCTCCCGTGCCCCATCCAGATCGCCGTTCCTCAGCCGCCGCGGGACCTCGCCGCCGAGGCACGACGACAGGCCGATCAGCCCCTCGGCCCGCGACCCCAGGACCGCCTTGTCGATCCGCGGCTTGTAGTAGAAGCCGTCGAGATAGCCGGTGGAGACCAGGGAGAGGAGGTTCTTGTAGCCGGTCGCGTTGGTCGCCAGGAGGACGAGGTGGTAGGTCTGCGGCATCCCCACGTGGTGGCGCTTGTCCGAAAGCGTCGTCGGCGACAGGTAGACCTCGCAGCCGATGATCGGTTTGATCCCCTGCTTCTTCGCGGCGAGGAAAAAGTCGACGGCGCCGAAGAGGTTGCCGTGGTCGGTGATCGCCACTGCGCCCTGGCCGTCGTCCACGGCGCGGGCGCACATCTCCCCCACCTTCATCGCCCCGTCGAGGAGCGAATACTGGGTGTGGCAGTGAAGGTGGACGAAGGGGGGGGCGTCGCGCATGGCCGGAGGACGATCGTAGCGCCCACCGGGAGGTAACCGAAGGGGGCTCGGGCAGAATCGTACGCCAAAGCACGGCGCGGGCCGGGGGCAAAACCACGAACGTCACGAAG
>CAZRGD010000066.1:0-9994 GCA_964599505.1 uncultured Nitrospirota bacterium
GGTGAGGGGGTGGTGCCGGCCTGCGGCCAGCGATCATTCTTCCGGGTGACTTCCTGCGTCAATTCATCCGGCCCGCAGGGCCGTCCATCCCCCATCCCTCACCCCCCATCCCCGGACGCGCAAAGCGCGTCCCTACTCTGTAAATACCGGCGCCTCCGCCAGCTTCCGCCAGCGGTTGAAGTAGAAGCCGATCTCCCCGGACTTGGTCGGCCGGATGTGCTCGTACCGCTCGGTCCCATCAGGGTTGTGTTTGACCACCACGATGCGCTTGTCGAGCACCGTGGTCCCGCGCGGCGCGTAGAGGAAGGTGTAGGGGGCGTCCGCGGCGATGATCCGATGCAGGCGGCGGGCGAGGCGGATCTGGGTGGGCTCATCGTAGGTGCGCCGGAGGCGCTCGATGAGCGCATCCGCCGACCGGTTGGCGTAGCCGACGAAGTTGAGCTGCTGCGGGTGGGTCTGGGAGGAGTGCCAGAGCTGGAAGAGGTCGAAGTCGCGCCCCATGGACCAGCCGAGGATGCAGGCGTCAAAGCGGCCCGGGTTGATGAAGTCCTTCAGAAAGACCGCCCACTCGAAGAGCTGGAAGGAGCAGTCGACGCCGATCTTGCGCCACTGATCCTGGACGATGGTGCCGATCGCCTTGCGCTGGGCGTTGCCGTGGTTGGTGATCAGGGTGAAGGCGAGGCGGCGGCCGTCCTTCGTGCGGATGCCGTCGGGGCCGACGCGCCACCCCGCCTCGTCCAGCAGCCTTCCCGCCGCCGCCGGATCGTAGGGCAGCGGCTTCACCGTCGGGTCGTACCACGGGGTGGTACGCGGGTAGGGACCGGTCACCCGCTCCCCCTCGCCGTAGAGGAGGTAGCGGATGATCTCCTCCACGTCGACCGCCATCCCCAAGGCCTTGCGCACCCGCACGTCTTGGAACATCGGCTTGCGCAGGTTGTAACCAATGTAGGTGTAGCCGCTGCCCAGGCGCGAGAAGGGCTGGTAGCGCGGGTCTTTCTTGTAGCGTGCCACCTGGTGCGGCTCGGCGTTGTAGCTGTCGATGGTGCCGGCGCGAAACTCCAGCTCCTGGATGAAGACGTCGGGCAGGACCCGGTAGACGTAGTCACGATACTCGGCTGGTCCCTCCCAGTAGTCGTCGAAGCGGGTGAGGACGATCTCCTCGTCCGAGCTCCACGAGACGAAGCGAAAGGCGCCGGTGCCGATCGGGTGGCGGTTGAAGCTGGAGTCGCGCATCCCGAAGTGGGCGGCGACCTCCCCGGTGAGCCCCTTGGCCGCCGCCTCCCGCGCCAGCGCCGCGCGGTTGAGCAGGTGTTCCGGCAAAATCCCTATGGTCCAGGCGGTGATCGCCGGCGAGAAGAGGCGCTTGTAGACCACTCGCACCCGGTATGGATCCACCACCTCGATCGCCTCGACGGGCTCGAAATCCGACGCCCGCGGTGACAGGTTCCGGGGGTCCATAATCGCCCGCCAGGTAAACAGGACATCCTTGGCGGTGAACGGGTGGCCGTCGTGGAAGCGGACCTCGTGACGAAGGGAAAAGTCGATCACCGGCCGCTCCACCGCCAGGGGCAGGAGGGTGTCGAGGTGGGGGGCGAGGGCGGCCGCCTCCACCCCCGGCGCCGCCACCCGTGCCTCCCGCGCCGCCGCCGCCAGACGGGTGGTAGCCAGGAGCGGCGCCAGACGGTCGAAGAGGTCCGGCACCACCCTGGAGAGGGTGATATGGAGGTAGGCGGGGCGCCGCACGGTGGCCGCCACCGGCTTCCCCTTCTCCCGCAGCTTCACCGTTACCACCACCCGCCGCGGGGCCTCCACCTTGGTTCCGGTCACCACCTCGCCGAGGAACGCCCGGACCCGGCCGGCCACCGCCGCCCCATCGACCCCGTCGGCGAGGGGAAAGGCGGCCCGCTCGGTGATCGTCCAGGCGGTGGCGAGGCGACCGCGCAGGTGGAGCTCCTCGTCGTAGTCGAGCAGCCCGTCGAAGCAGCGCGACACGATGTTGCTACTCGCCGAGTCGGCGTTGAGGATCGGGTTGAGGATCGCCGCGTCGCCGATCCCGGCATCGATATAACGCACCAGCCGCTCCGGGTTCCCCACCGTCTGCCGCGCATAGGTCGGCACCCACGCATACGACTGAAACAGCACCGCCACCACCGCCAGGGGCAAAAAGAGCATCAGGCGCCGCGTCCACATGGCGTCCTTTTACCCGCTACGGCCAGCCATGTCAGGGGCCGTCCCGGCCATCCCAAACCCCGATCCCACGGTAGGAGGGGGTTCTACCCCCGACCCCGGCCCCCCAAGGGCCGGCCCTTCGGCGGGCTCAGGATCGCATGACCACGCCCGCGGCGCGGATCGCGGGTGCAACCCGCTCCTACCCTCGCCCTCCCTCCATAATCGTCGGCTCGTCCATTCCGCTGGGCCAGGAACGCGCGTGACGCACCACCCGGCCGGCGAGATAGAAGAGGCAAAACCGTAGGGCCTTCGGATGTACCTTCCGAAGCGCCGCCGGCAGCGGACCCGCTTGGAGGTAGGCCAAAAGGTTGCCGGATCGCTCGATCCCTTTGATCCTTCAGCCAAGCTTCCCCCTGTTGAAAAAACGGAGCCGACGATCTGGGCGCAGAGGCGCAGAGGGAGGGAACCGGGAAGACCTGGCGTCGTCGTTGCGGTGCCGACATCCCCTCACGGTCCGGAAGGACGTGGCCCGAGCCCCCCTCCCTCTCTCGCACCCGGCAGCGCCGGAGAAGGACCGCTCACCACCCCGGAGAGGGCCGCCAATGCAGACCGCTCCGTGCCTTGGCGTCCTCCGCGTCTCCCCCCGCCTTCAAGGCCAGCTCGAACCCCGCGGTGATCCCCGGAGAGATCGATCTCCCGGAACCTCGCCCTCTGCGCCTTGGCGTCTCTGCGCGAGGCCTCCCTTCAAGGTGGACGAACGAGTCGGGTCCTCTTGCCCGTGACACCAGTGCCAGCAGCGTCACCCCATGGGTGAATGGCCACATCGGCCCGGCCGATGTCTAACGGCTTGAGGTGACACCGTATTCGTCGACCACAGGAATTGGGAGACCGACGATTAGGGACGGTATGCCTCGCCCAAAAAAAGGGGCGCCCCGAGGGGCGCCCCTTGCCTGGGAGAACGCTGCGAGGGAGTGGTTACAGCGCCTCCATCAGACTCATCCGGCCGTCGGGTGGGTGGGGATTCCCCCGAGGCTGGTGCCCGCGGCGTGGCCGAACTCGGGGTAGGCGTCGCCGCCGTGCTCGTGGAAGTCGAGCCCCTCGTACTCCTCCTCCGGGGAGACCCGCAGGCCGATCGTCTTGTCGATGATCTTGAAGAGGAGGAAGGCGGTGCCAAAGGTCCAGGCGAAGCAGGTGAGGATCCCGATCGCCTGCACGCCGACGATGTGCGGATCGAACATCTTGTCGGCGTTGAACAGCCCCGCCGCCAGGGTCCCCCAGGCGCCGTTGACGCCGTGGACCGAGATGGCGCCCACCGGATCGTCGACGCCGATCCGGTCGACGAACAGGACCGCCAGGACCACCAGCACCCCGGCGATCGCGCCGGTCAGCACCGAGAAGGCGGGGGTGAGGTTGGCGCAGCCGGCGGTGATCGCCACCAGGCCGGCCAGCGCCCCGTTGAGGGTCATCCCCACCTCCGGCTTCCCGAACTTGATCCACGCGGTGATCATCGCGAAGACCGCCCCGGCGGCGGCGGCGAGGTTGGTGTTCACCGCGATCAGGGCGATGGAGGTGTCGGCGGTGGTAGTGGAGCCGGGATTGAAGCCGAACCAGCCGAACCAGAGGATGAAGACGCCGAGGGCGGCCAGGGGGATGTTGTGGCCGGGGATCGCCGTCGGCTTCCCGTCTTTCGTGTACTTGCCCATCCGTGGGCCGAGGACGACGGCACCGGCCAGGGCCGCCCAACCGCCCACCGAGTGGACCACGGTGGAGCCGGCGAAGTCGATGAAACCGAGGTGCTCCAACCAGCCGCCGCCGTGAAAGAGGGAGCCCCACGCCCACGAACCGAAGATCGGGTAGATGAACAGCGAGACCATTGCCGAGTAGATCAGGTAGCCGATGAACTTGGTGCGCTCCGCCATCGCCCCGGAGACGATGGTGGCGGCGGTGGCGGCGAAGACCACCTGGAACATCCAGAAGGCGTAGACCCACGGGTCATGGCCCTTGGCAAAGTCGGAGAGGAAGAAGCCGTCGGTACCGAACAGGCCGTTGGTGGCGCCGAACATCAGGCCGAAGCCCACCGCCCAGTAGGCGAGGGAGCCGACGGCGAAGTCCATCATGTTCTTCATCATGATGTTGATCGACGACTTGGCGCGGGTGAAGCCGGTCTCCACCATCGCGAAGCCCGCCTGCATGAAGAAGACCAGGAAGGCGCAGATGAGGGTCCAGACGTAATTGGCGTGGGTCTGGACCGTGTCGGCAGTGAGCGGGGCGTCCGCCGCCCGCGCCACCGCGGGCGCAAGGAGCAAGGCGAGGAGGAGCCCGTACCGAGCGAGACGCTCCATACGGGTGAATGACGCGCGTCGGCGCATCATCTCCAGGGAGTGAAGCCGCCCGGACATGTGGGCGGCGGCGAGGGGGGCGCGTGGCGTCCCCCTGGAAATCGGGCTGCGTCGCTTCATGGTGATTTCCCCTTACACGGAGGTTGAACAAGACCCCCTCCGGACACCGGCCCGTGTGAGTGGGGGTGATCTCGAGTGGACGGCACTCCACGCGGGGCCCCCACCCACGGGAGGGGAAATCGACACGGGCAAACCCGTGACGCCCTCCCCTTAGCAGGTCGCGTGCCAACGCCGGTCTCCTCCCCGAGAACGCGTTCAACCTATTGTGCGACAAGGAGAAATGAAGCTCCCTGCGGTTCGGTGTGCGGCGCTCGTGCGGGCGCCTGCGCGGCAAAACGCCACCCGTGCCTACGGATTAGGCAGGCGTACGGCCTGCCACATGCATCACCGTGGACCGTCACGACGTTGTGCAGGTGGTTCCGAGAAGCCTGTCGGGCGGTGGCGATCGTTGCGAGGAGAAGCGGGCGAAAGGCCGACAGAATCCCAGATCACAGGGAGACTTCCACCCGCGGCTCGGCGGCGGGGCCGGGGTCGATTTCGGGGCTACAGGTGAAGAGGCGGTCGGGGTCGATGGTGCGGGCCACGAGGGCGGCCTTCACCGCCGCGCCGCGGGCGGTGGCCAGTGCCCGCAGGGTGGCGCGCTGGTCGTCGGTGAGGGGTGGGAGAAGCGCGGAGCCACGCGCCTCCACCGCGACCGGGCCGCCTTCGGCCGGAGATGGCTCGGGCTCGTCGACGTCCGCGCCGTCGGTGGTCTCAGCAGGCGTGGTGGAGGCCTCGCCCTCCCCCGCCTCCTCCGTCGGCTCCTCAGAGACCGGCAGGTCACTGCGGGTGGCGAGACCGCAGAGGGTGAGACGCAGGCGCGGTCGGTCGGCGAGGCGGGCGGCGAGGCGGTCGAGGTAGGGGGCGGCGGACGGTGGCAGGGTGGCGTCGCCGGGGGGGAAGGGGATCGGGTCGAAATGCAGGGCGGTGGCGAGGCTGACTAGCTTGCCGGCGGCCAGGGCCAGGCCGAGGGGCGAGGAGAGGGGCGCGAGGTAGTGGAGGACCGCGGTCTTCACCGCCTTCACCGTCGCCTTGGCGGTCACCTGGCGCAGCGCCGCACCGAGGCCGACCTTTGCCTCCGCCAGGGGGCCGGTGATCGGGACGTCGAGGCGGATGTTGTCGTCGCGGTCGCGCAGGAGCGACAGGGCGGTGTTCACCGGGATGCCGAGGCGGTCGCTCAGGGGGTCCCCCTTCACCCGCTTGAGCCGCTCCATCTCCAGCTTGTTCACCTGCCAGCGGGTCTGGGCGTCGAGGCGGCCGCCTTCCACCTTCACCGTGAGGTCGGCATCGAGGTGGCCGCTCTTCAACCGGTAGCCCACCGCGCGAGCGGTGTAGCCGGTGAGCGGCGCCAGGTCGATCTGCTTGAGGGCGGCCTCGACGGTGGCGGCCACCTGCGGGGCGAGGGGGGCGACGGCGCCGTCGGCGGTAAGGGTGGCGTATTTGCCGGCCTGGGCGCGGAGACGAAGGGGGGTGGCCACCTCCGGCCGGGCGGTGTCGAGGGGGCCGAGGGTAAGGGCGATGGGCGCGAGGGTGAGGGCGAAGGGGGGATCGACGGCGCGGTCCTTCACCTCGATGCGGCTGCCGCCGGTGAGCTCGACGCCGCCGAGGCGCAGGTGGAGCGGCGCCACCTTGGTGGTGGCCGCGGTGGCCCCGGCGGCGGTGGTGGGAGACGCCGCGGCCGGCTCTTGCTGCGGCTTGAGCGCCGCGACCAGCGGCACGGAACCGTCCGCCGCGCGCACCACCTCCAGCTCCAGACCGGCGAGGCGGAGGTGGTCGGCGGCGAGGTTGTGGGGGCCGGCCACCTGGATCCCGGTGAGGGAGGCCTCGGCGACCGTCACCGGGGGTGCACCATCGTCCCTCGGGTCGAGGCTCACATCGAGGGTGGTCACGTCGCCGGTGGCCGCCACCCCCGCCTCGCCGCCGATCGTCATGGTGCCCTTCCAACCCACGCTGCCGGCGGCCACCGTCGCCCCGATCACCACCGGCCGCACCGACAGCCCGGTCACCGTGGCCGTCCCTTCCACCGTGGCGGCGAGACCGCCCGACCCCTTGTGGGCGGCGACCTGCAAGTGGGTGGAGAGGTCGCCGTCGAGACGATCCACCGCTGCCACCAGGGGCGCCACGCGGGCCAGGGGGAGGTGATCCAGCACCACGGACACGGTGGCGCCGGGCTCGCTCGCGAAGGGGGTGATCTTACCGTCGATGGTGAGCTTGCCGCCGTCCACTTCCGCCGCCAGGGCGAGCGGTGCCGCCACCTCCGGCGTCCAGGTGGCGAGGGGACCGAGGTGGGCGTGGTGGAGGGTGATGGCGTGCGCCGCGACCGGGTCGCGGTAGTGGAGATGGACATCCCGGAGCTCCACTGCGTCGACGCCGAGCCCCCACGGCGGACTGGCCGGCGCCTCCTCCTCCCCCTCCTCCCCCGTGGCGATCTCCGGCGCCGGTAGTGCGATGCCCGCAATTCGCCAGCCCCCCTCCGCATCGCGCGCCGCGTCGATCGCCACTCCCTCTGCCTCCACCCGTTCGAGGCGGAGGCGGCGGGAGAGGAGGTCGCGCCACGACCCGACCACCGCCACCCGGGCCACCCTGAGGGCAGGATCTCCCAGGCTTACCCCCGCGACCGCCGCGGTGGCGGTGAAGAGGTTGAGGTCGACATCGTCGATCGTCGCCGCCACCCCGTGACGGTCGAGCCAGCGCACCGCCCCCCAGCGGATCGCCTCGGGGAGGGCGCCAAGGAGAAGGGCGACCACCGCCGCCGCCACGGCGAGGCGACGGATCCACGGGCTGAGATGGAGGGTACGCTTCACGGCAATGAAGATAGGGTGAAAAGGGGATGCGAAAGTTGAAGATCGCGCCTGGCGCCAGTGGCTCCTACAGCGTAGAGACGACGCTCCCGCCCTTGCGGAAGCCCCACCGAAGGAGGTGGATGATGGGCGCGATGCTCTTTGGACTACGGATCCTTTTCATCGTTGGTGCAGTTCTGGCCGTGGCCATGGAGGTGTTCGTCTTTGCTGCCGGCCTCTTCTTTGTGGCCCAGGCCCAGCGGGCCCTCGACGCCCCACCCTACCGGGCGAACCGTGGTTGGGTCGCCCCCACGGTGGCTCGACTCCCCGATCTGACCCACCGCGGAGCGGTGGCGCAGCTTCCCGGGAGGAACAGAGATGGGGACCGCCGAGCGCTCCCCGCCCCATTCCGGGTGTCGGTCAGGGACGGGGAGGGGGCCGAGGCGTGGACGCAGGATCCGCCTCTACTGTTGCCCTGGCAATTGGAACGCGGCCGGCCCGTCGCCATCAGAACCACCGCCGGCCTTAGAACCACCGGCGGACGGGGTAGAGCACGGCGCGCCGGAGTTTGAGCCCGAGGGGCAGGGCGGCGAGGTCGGCGGTGGTGACCCGGCCGACCGTAGGGTGGGCGCGGATCGTGGTGACCACCGTGTCGAGCTCGGCGACGATCGACGGCTCGCAGGTAAAGAGCATCGACTCGGCGAGGCGGTCGTGGGCGGCCCACTCGAAGTTGTAGGTGCCCACCGCCGCCTCGCGGCCGTCGGCGACGACGATCTTCGAGTGCTCACCGCCGCGCCGCTCGAAGATCGCCACCCCGGCGGCGAGCAGGCGCGGGTAGGTGAAGGTGGCGGCGAGCCACGGCGCCGGCGAGGCGGGGAGGGCGTCGCGGTGGGAGTGGATGATCTCCACCGCCACCCCGCGGCGCGCCGCCCGCTCCACCGCGGTGAGCAGCGGCGGCGCCGGCTTGAAGTAGAAGGAGGTGATCGCCAGGCGCTGCTCGGCGCGGTCGATCATCTCGATGAGGGTGTTGGTGACCGGATTCGGCGATTGCTGGCGAAAGGGGCTCACGGGTGAGGGGTCGGCGCACGGGAGGTGGGCGACGTAGCGGCTGGGGCCGTCGGCGGCCGCGGGCGGCAACCGGTCGAGGTGGGCCCGCTCGGGACCGTCGATCGCCGCCATCACGCTCGCCAGCATCTCCCGCACCACGCCGCCGCGCACGGCCACGGCGTGCTCGTTCCAGCCGGTAAACGAGGTGGCGGAGATGTTGCCGGAGGCGAAGATCGCCTCGCCCGCCTCACTCACCTGCACCTTGATGTGGTAGCCGCCGCCGAGAAGGCGCTGGAGGGGCGGGCCGGGGGTGTAGCGGCAGACATGCACTCCGGCCGCCTCCAGGGTCGGCCAGAGGCGGTGGGCGGCCACCCGCTCGGCGCGGCTCATCAGGGCGCCGGCGAGGCGCTGGCCGAATCCGTCGACCACCAGCCAGACGTCGACCCCACGGGCCGCCGCCGCCAGGAGCGCCTCGGCCATCTCGCGGCCGTACCGGTCCGGGTGGTAGAAGTAGGTAGAGAGGTAGAGGAAGCGGCGCGCCGTGCCCACCATGGCGAGGCGGCGGCGCCACTCCTCCGTACGGGAGGCAATGGAGATGAACGAGTCCACCCCACGCACCGCCGATGAAGCGTCCGCCACCACCCCACTCACGGGAGGGACCCCATGGCCGGGGCGCTGATCACCGGGGCGGGGCGCAGGGTGGGGCAGATCCTCGCCGAGACCCTCGCCGCCGACGGGTACGACCTGGCGCTGCACCACCGCACCGCCGGTGCGGAGACCGAGGGGCTCGCCGCCCGCCTCGCCGCTGACCACGGCGTCTGCTGCGTCGCCCTCCAAGCGGACCTGGGGGTGGCGGCGGAGGCGGCGGGGCTGGTGGGAGAGGCGGTGGCGGCGATCGGCGACATCCGGCTCCTGGTGAACAACGCCTCCCTCTTCGACCCCGACACCCTGGCGACCCTGGAGGCGGCGCGGTGGGAGCGCCACATGGCGGTCAACCTTCGCGCACCGCTCCTGCTCAGTCGAGGGCTGGTGGACCACCTGTCGCCGAACACCACCGGCCACATCGTCAACCTGCTCGACCAGCGGGTCGCCAACCTCCAGCCGGACTACCTCTCCTACACCCTCTCCAAGGCCGCCCTGGCCGCCGCCACCGAGCTCCTGGCGAAGGAGCTAGCGCCGCGCGTTCGGGTGAACGGGATCGCCCCAGGGCTCACCCTGCCGAGCGGCGGCCAGAGCGACGACGAGTTTGCGCGCGCTCAGGCCGCCTCACTCCTGGGATGCAACGCCACCCCGGAGCAGCTCGCCCGGGCGCTGATTTACCTCGACCACACCCCGGCGGTCACCGGCCAGATCCTCTTCGTCGACGGCGGCGACCGCTTCCGGCCGGCGTCGGTGCGGCGCGTTTCGGTTCCCGAAACGCGATGAAGGGGGCGAGGGTGGCTGGGCAGCGGGAGGGATTCACCACAGAGAGGATCAGCGGAAATAGCAATGCAGGCCGAGATGGCACCGTCCGTAGGGCGGGCTTCAGCCCGCCGAGCACCGTAACGTTCTGAGATGACG
>CAZRGD010000067.1:0-9837 GCA_964599505.1 uncultured Nitrospirota bacterium
GATGCCGAACCCCTCCGTGTCCCCATTGATCTCTCGGTTCGCCATCACGAAGACGGCCGCCGCCGCATACCACAACGGCAGTTCCTCGTCGCTCACGTGCCCCACCAAAGAAACCGCGTGGCCGACCCCTTCCGCCTCGATTATCTCGGCAAGGTAGTCGGCATCCTCACCCCTGCCAGCGATGGCATACGCCATCGGCACCCCTTCTCGTAGGAGGCTCGCCACCGCCCGGATCGTGTGATCGAACCCTTTGCGCCGGCTCAATCGGCCAACGGAGAGCAACAAGGTGGCCTCTTTGTCGATCCCAAGCCGCTGGCGGATGCGTCTGCCGTCGAGAGCCGGCCGGAAGCGGCTCGTGTCCACGCCCGGGGCAATCTGGACAATCCGCTCGCCGGGGACGCCAAGACGGGCGACCTCACCAGCGGTGAACGAACTGTTGACCACCACCGCGTCCGCGTGGCGGTAGACGAAGCACATCGCCTGATACTTGCCCGGTTGGGTCCAGGTGGTGATCTCCTCCCCGTGGGCATAGACGACGAAGGGCCGGCGAATGAGCCGCGCCGCCAACCAGGCAGCGAACCCCTCCGGAAGGACGCGTCCCGCGTGGACCGCATCGAAGCGGTGACGAAGAGAGAGCACTACCGCGGAGAAAGTGAGTTTTACATACATCACCACGGACTCGGGGCGGAGCCACCAGTGGCGCTGTAGATCAAGCCGGTGGACCGTGTTTGGATGGCCCGCATCGACGGCGCCATCGCCATCCACCCGTGCGGTGATCACGTGCGTGGTACGGTCCCCCAGCCTCCGGTAGACCTCGTCGAACCACACGGCGGTGCCGCCGTTGGTGGGGCGGAACAGCTCCGTGACCACAAGCAATGATGGTGCTCTCACCTCCTCCATCACCCCTCCTTCATACCCCGAACCACCCCTGCAAGACAGCGCAAGGATGCCCAGTTGGGAAAGTGCGCCACGTTCGCGACTGCCACTGCGAGGGCGCGCGACCTCTGGCCTTGGCGGAGGAGGCCGTGAACGTAATCCCACCTGGCCCCCTCCAGGGCGGCGTCGATGCCCTCTCTCAGGGTGGGAGAGGCGGTGGGCAGCAAACGGCGAACCTCGGTGAGGGCCGCCACTGTCTGCCGCTGCGCCGCCACCCGGTCACCCCGCGTGGCGCTCCCCGACCGCACGCAGTATGCGGCCATCGGTCGGCACACCACCCCCGCGGAGCGACTCGCGGCACAGAGGCGGATGAGGAGATGGACGTCCTCGCACACACGGTAGCGCGTGGAGTAGCCGCCGAGCCGCTGGAACAGCTCCCGTCGCACAGTAAGGGTGTGGGTGTCGCCGAAATGGTCCGCCACGAAGCCTCCGAAGTCCCCTGCCTCCATGCACACCACCTTCCTCCCTGCACCACGGTCCAGCAACCGACGACCAACGGGAACCCCCTCCATGGACGAGCGGCACCGGCACCCCGCCTCATCCACATAGTCGAAGTCCCCAGTGACGAAGTCCGCACGGGGATAGATCTCGATGGCCTCCAATGCGTCGCCGATGCGGTTTGGGTAGTACCAGTCGTCCGCGTCGAGGAACGCGACCCACTCGCTTCGCGCCTCCTCCGCTCCGCGGTTACGTGCCGCCGAAACACCAGCATGCGCAATCCGCACAAGCCGAGCCCCCTCGCCGTATCTCGCCACCACCTCACAAGTTGTGTCGCTAGAGCCATCGTCCACCACGATGAGCTCCACCGCTGGCCGCTCCTGACCGAGGACGGACTCGATCGCCCGGGCGATCCACGGCGCCCCGTTGTGAACCGCGATCACCACGGAGATCTCGCCGGACACGTCGCGTCCCTGCACTACTGCAACCTCGCTTCGGTGATCCTTACGACATGCCGCCCGAAGGCGACAAGGCGAAGCCATAGGCCGGCACCGGTGAGCAGCCTCCAACGATGGAGACGCGTAGCGGCAAGGAGCCTTGCTGCTACGATGGAAAGCCTGCACCGGAGAGACAACTGTCGATCGCCCCTATTCGCTTTGAGCTCACGCATCAACTCAAGCGTGGAAACAAATCGAATGGTCGGATAACGCTCCTTGAGCCGTTCGAGGAGGAGGGCGAGGCCATTCAACCCTGCTTCGCCCTCCTCCCCGACATAGTTGAATCCATGGCTCTCGAGCAGAGTCGGGCGCCCGCACCGAAGGTTATTCGCGAAGGATTGGAGTGCCTCCTCCTCACCGTGGCCGAGTCGCGGCTCGTAGTAACCATTCCTAACCGCCGCTACCATGCCGTCGCCGATGGGCTCACCGTTGCAAAGGAGGGAACCATCCGAAACGAGCCCACCATCTCTCCCCCGTGCCCAATAACGCGTCCCCGGGGTGACCACCACCTCCACGCCAACCTCCGCCCAAGCTTGCTCCACCTCACGTGTCCAGACGAACGTCGGTGGGACCACCACCCGCGGTGGCCCACCAAACAGATCCCGGTAGAGCACCACCTCCGCCCGCACTGCCCGCTTTACCTCAGTGGACGACAGGGGCTCGGTGGGCAACGTCGAGGTGTCCACCCAGCGACTCTGGAGATAAGAAGGAAGGGCGTAGATATCCGCCCCGCTGGGATCAATGAGCCACCTTTTTACCCTCTCATCGACGCGGGCTCGTGCCATTAATCCGGCTGGCCAGAAATGCTCGTGGCCGTGGAGCTGCAACGAAAATACCCCTACGGCCTCCCCCCCACATATTTCCTCATAGAGCTCCTTGTCGCCCTCATCGGCGAGTGTCACGCAACGGTACCGCTGGAGCCCCTCGCGGCGCATCGCACACCGGTCCGGCGCCGCCAGCAACACCCCAAGGGTCATGACTGCCGGCCGCCCGCGATCATCCCGGAACGACTGAAGGAGCTTCCTCAGCCGAGCAAGGGCGACCGCCTGACCCTCGAAGCCGGGTCCCCAGTCGTCCGACTCGATCACCAATACCGGCCTCGCCACCATTGGCTCCCACCAGTAGTGCGCCACAACCCGCCTCTGAGCCCACAGGAAGAGAAGCGCCCCCGCAAGAAGCCCAGTGGCGAGAACAGCCGTGATCAGAACAGCTATCTCCATTCATGTCGCCACGGAGTAGCCCAACTCACGCGCGGTCTCCACCACCCGAGGGAGAATCCGTGCCACCTGCTCGCGATGCGGCCCGGTACGCCACTTGTCGCGTGCTGGTGTCGAGAAGGCGTTATAGGGCCGCGATACGAGCCCTTCGCAGTGGGCGTGCATCCGTGTCGTAAACCGCAAGCCGAGCTGCTCGAATAGACTTCGAAAGCATGCGACTGGGTCATCAAGGAGCTCTTCGTAGACGAGATCGACCCATCGCCCCGCGGAAACCCGAGGTTTCGCTTGCAGTACCGCACGGTTGTACTCGCACCACTGGGCAGCACATACCTCTTCAATGGATGCGTTGACGTACTCACGCCAACCGGAGAAGAGAAAAAAACACCACCGCGTATATCTCCCATCGTCGATCGCCAGCTTGGAAGGGAGGCCAGCCGACCAATCACCATACTCCTCAGGCCGACCCCACCCCGTGATGAGTGAGGAGACGTTGTCCCCAGGTGATCTCTTTACGAAGACAAAAATAGCCTCTTTGAAAAGTGCATCGAGATAGGGAATACGAAAGCCATTCTGGTTCGCCTTGTCTACGAACCGATGTGGCCCACAATAGGTATAGTAATACCGAAGCGCTGCATTGCGATCCGCTTCCGAAACATTCTTGGCAGCGAGATCGTGCCCGTCCCAGCCGTTCTCCTCCGGCGGATGAAGCCGGCTCCAGAACTCGTGTGATTCACGGTTGAGAGTTGCCAACTCCTCGGCGAGCGACAGAGTCTTGTACGTCACCGTCGTTCCGGAGCGCGAGCACCCCACGACGATCACGGGACGTGACAGGCCATCACGATTCACCAACGGCCAGCGCATCTCGCGAGCAACACGGATACAGAGGCTACCGTAGTACGCCGCCGTCTTTTGGATTTTTTCAGAATAGATAGCTGGACCATTCATGATTCGCACCCAAGACCGCGATCCTGCTGCCAGTGATCCAACAGCTCATAGGCCTCATTGCTTGCCACTTGTCTCCGCATCCGCCACAGCTCCTTTCTCGCCTGCTCCGCGACTCCCGTCGTTCTTCTTCCCAGCATTCTTCCCCGAGCAGGTGCCACGTGCCTGCTCTTCGTATCCCCGCATCTTCACGGCCTCGTCGTGCTCCCCATACCGCTCGTAGTAGCTCGCCAACCGCTCGTAGATCGTCGGATTGCATCGGTCCTTTCGCAAGGCACGGATGTAGAGCATCCCAGCCTTCTCGTCTTCGCCCAGATCTTCGAGGATCTCCCCCTTCTTCAAGAGCATCATTGGCCACAGGACAAAGTCCACCGTCGAACGTCGCATGGAGTAGTCTATGTTTTTTAGTGCCTCGGACAGATTCGCCCTCTTCTGGATCTCCGGGGTTCCTGGTACCGCCACCCTCTGCATCTGAAGTAAGGCATCACAAAGGTGATGCATGTGGATCCAGTTATTCTTGCCAAAACGGTCTGCCCATTGGCGCACCTCGGGGACCCTTAGGTCGTTTCCCCAGGTCGTGGCACGCGGCCCACAGTAGTCCGGAAGCGATCGGAGCTCCCTCTTAGTGGGATGAAAGCTCCCAATCGCCCATGCTTCGGGAACACGGCCCACCATGACAAGGCAAGCCAGGCAGAGATACGCAACAATCATTTTTATTTGCAACATCGCGTCAACCTCCTCACCCACCCTCCCCGGCGACAGCATCTTTAGCCCTATAGAGATCACATTGGAGATGTTCCACCTCCCCCGTACGCACCAAATGATCATCCACGAACTGCCGCTCAGGATCCGTTTCCAACCAACGGCTGAGATCGCCCTTGAGTCGACGGAAGACCGCGGGCTTTTCGTGCGACAGGTCGTGACGACCGTTGGGATCGTTGCGAACATCAAATAGCGACCACAACGCACCCCTTTGCACCGGCGTGTAGACGAGCTTCCACCGGTCAGTACGCACCTCGCGATCCTTCGCCGTGATGACTTGATCGACATAGTTGGGCTTGAGCGCGAGGGCACCGCTGCGTCTATCAGGAACGTAGAGCATGTCGAGAAGGTTGGGATAGCTCAGATGGTCATGGCGTACCCCCGGGAGTGCCGCCAACCATAGGCCGGTCTCCGCGAAGGCCTCGAGGCCGAGATCCGTATCCGGCCGTTTCAGGTACGGCACGAGAGAGACCCCCTCTACCGTTGGCGGGACTTCTAACCCAACCATGGAGAGAAGGGTTGGCATGAGGTCGACGCTGCGAGTGGTGTGGAACACACGTCTACCTCCCGGATGGGTGGGATCCACGATGAGGAGGGGAATCCTCGTGCTCGGGTCATCGCCGAGGAGGGTGTTCCCCTGCCCCCATGTGTATTTCTCGAAAAGGTCGATGCCGTGGTCACTGTAGGTCACGAAGATCGTGTTCTCGGTGAGACCTTCTGCCTCCAGCTTCCCCCATACCGCCCTTACCGCATCATCGAAACTTGAGACGCCCCCGTCATAGAGATCAATTAGCTGCTGGACATCGAAGGACTCCTTCGTCTCTCGCTGCCGTTTCAGAATCTCTGTGGGATCCGTAAGTCCCGCCATGCAAAACTTCGACTCGCCCATGTAGTCCCGCTTCGCATACTTGATATAGTACGGATATCGGGTAGAGAAGGGGAGATGGGTGTTGCTCGTAAAGACCATGAGGAAGAAAGGCTGCGGACCGTGGGCAAGGCGTTGGATCTCCGCCTTGGTCTTGGCTACCACCTGGTCGGCCATAGGAACGCCGGCGAGGTAGTAAAGCTCGGGCAGGAGCTGCTCCCCCACCCGGTTGTGGGTAAAAAGGGTGAGGAAAAGGCGGATTGGCTTCGGTCCCTGGCGGATCAGGAAGCGGAGGTTCCACTGGTCGGGGGCCACATCAGCCCTATCGAAGCCGAAGTTGAACTTGCCCAAGTCCGCCCCCGCCCAGTCGCTCACCGCAACGGTCCGATAACCGGCGGTTCGCAGCACCGCAGGCAGGGCGGCCACGGGCAGGTGGGTCTGGTCGTCCGAAATGTAGTTCGACCGGACACCGTGAGTGTGAGGAAAGGTTCCGGTTAGGAAGGTGGTGAGGCTCGGTGCCGTGCGTGCAAGAGGGACGAAGCAGTTGACGAAGTAGGTCCCGCGCTTCGCGAGGGAATCGATGAAAGGTGTCGTCCCCCGCGTGTAACCGCCCACCCCCGTGTGGTCCGCCCGCAGGGTGTCCGAGCCGATCATCACGATATTCGGTCGATCTGCTATTGCGGCCGACACACCCCGCGGAGAGGGTATCCACGCCGGGAGGAGCGCGACGCACCACACTGCTACCGCCGCGCCGGTCGCAGGCACCGTGATCCGCCACGACCTCTTCGTCGCCATCCGGCGATATACCCACAAGCCCGTCGCCACTCCCACTAATCCTGAAACAAAGACAAGCCAGCGAGCTGCCTCCACGCGCCCCGGCGTTAGCACGGACCACAAGGGATAAAGGCGACTCAGTCTATAAGGAAACGAGGCGGCCAGCCCCCCGGGCATTTCCACAAGCTGCCAACAAAACTGAATGCAGCTCAAGACGAAGAGCGACAAACAGGAGCAGATAGCGGCCTGCCACCAACGCCAGCGCCAGCGCGCTGCGCCAACAATCCCTGTGTAGGTAAAGCTCCCCACGGCCGCCATCGCCAGCGCCACCCCGAATGCCGCCACCGCCAGCCGCGCCAGGGCGACTGCCGCGTAGAGCGAGTACTCCCTCATGATCTCTGCTTTGACCGCCGGCCCCGTGTGGGTGAAGTTGACCACGGAGACCAGTGTGAGCAGCACAACAAATAAAATGGACATTGCGACCGCCACCGACCATGGACGAACCGCTTGGGGTACGGGAAGTATCTTCTCAGCCATCGTGACGCTCCGAATCGACCCGCCCACGCGGGGGTACTCCGCCTACATCCGCCACACGGTGTGCCGGACCTCCGCTTGCGGGTAGCCGTTGATCTTTAAATAGCGGAGTCAGGAACCGACGATTTACTGCCGCTATCGCCATGTTGTGCAGCCGAAACAGACCTCGGACCACCCAACTCAGATTCCCTTCATCACCCTCCAGCGGGTAACCAAACGCCCTCAGCGTGTCGCCACTCGCTGCCTCGAAGAGCCAAATCTGACGACGTGTCATCCGCCGTCGCCACTGGGCCACATGGTCACGTCGGAGCCCTTGACCCACCAGCGGCGTCTTGTGCAACGTACGGGTCTTGTTTTGCTGCGGCCTGCGGTAGTCCACCATTCCCTTCTCAAAAGGGATTCCGAAGAAGATGCACACCTCCTCCATCACCCTTTCCGGGTCCCCCAATAGCTGCTCGTACACCACCTCTTTGTACCGCGACGGTCCAGCCTCACTGCCGCGCTCCCGTGCAGTGGTGACGTACTGCTCCCAGTACCGTGCCGCATGGTAGGTGTTGTAGACGTCGAGATCACGGCTTCGGCGAAGCATCGAGAGGGCCACGTCCCTGCCATCGCGGACCACATGGAGCACCCGCGCGCCTGGAAAGAGATCGAAGATCACCTCAAGGTGGATCGCGTAGTACGGAGTCTTGTCTCCCCAGAAATCTTTCTCTTGACGGTGCGCGAAGCCCATGAACAGCCGATTAATGAGGTAGGAAAGATCAACGCCGCATTTTCCCTTTCTTTCAGCCTCCATGGCACTCACAAATGCGTCCATATCGAAGGACTCGAGGTCAAAAAACCGTGGCCGAATACGCATGGCCAAGCGCAGAACATCCATGACCTCAGTTGCACTCTGAAAGCGCCGGTTGCCATTGCAATGTCGGAACAAGTGGACAATGAAATGCGACTCCTCCTCCGGAAAGTAGAGCTGCGAGTGGGAGCGCAACATGTACTGGAGGAGCGTGGTGCCGGAGCGCGGGCAGCCCACCACAAAGAAGGGGCCGGGCGAGCTTCCCCTACGAAGGGAACTCTTGGCTTCATGCGGCATGGTGGCAACCCGATGGTTAAGCGTCGCTATACCGCCCGCGGCACGGATCCCGCGAAGGGGAGCAGGCTGCGAAACCAGCGCACAACGTAGGCAATGGCGTCATTGCCCGGCCAAAGCCACCGAATCGCAGCAATCGACATCACGTAAACGAGGAGAAAGGTGACCAACTTTGCCACCAGGATAACCACAACGGAAAGCGCGTCTCCAGCGAGCAACCACGAAGTGGCGGCTGCGGCTCCCCCGCCGAAGAGACACAACCCGGTACCGGGAGCAAGGGCGTACAGGAGGTCGTGAGAACATAAGGGAACCCTGGAGGCAGCCACCATCCGCCCCATAAGGCCAGCCACCACCAGTTCACGGGCCGCGATGCCGAGGGCCACCCAGGTAATTCCAAAAGAGGCGAGAGTTGCCACCACGATGCCGGTGAGCACCAGTCGGATCAGGTGAACGCGCACCTCTTTCGCCACCAGATTCTGCGCGCCGCTCAGCCCACGAAGAGTGATGGTGACCGTTGTGGCGTACGCCCCGAGCGCCATCACCCGGCACGGAGTGGCGGCGGGAAGCCACTTCGCCCCGTAGACAAAGCCGATGAACTCCGGTGCCACAAGCACCAAACAGGTAATCACCGGGAAGACCGCGAGGGTCACGAGGGTGAGCGCCTTGAGGTAGACACGTGCACTTTCCTTGAGGTCCCCCTGGATATTGGACAGGCCGCTCAGGAGGACCGGCCTCAGGCTCAGGGCAAAGTTGTCCACCGGCATGCGCGCCAAACCGTAGGCACGACCATAGATCCCCAGCCAATAGGAGCCCGATAGCGCCCCTAAGAGGGCATTGTCCATCCGCTCGGAGCCGATCTCGAGGAGGTTAATCTTGTTTACACTCCACGCGTACGGGATGAGCTTGCGAACACCGTGGAGGTCTAGCGTACGCGGCCACCAGCGCAGACGAGTAAAGAGCACGACGACCGAGGTAATTGCCCCCGCGAGCCCGCCCGCTACCAGGCTAATTACACCCAACCCGGCAATAGCACAGGTGATGCTCACCCCCAGACCCACAAGGGCTGAAGCGATCTTCACGATCGTGGTACTTCGAAAGTCCATACGTCGAACGAGGATGGCACTGGTGACCGACTCGTAGGGGATCAGGAGGAAGGTAGCGGTCATGACCATCGCGACGGTCGCCACCTTGGGGTCACCGTAAATCCTCGTCAAAAGCGGTGAGGCCACCACTACGAGGAGGAGCGCCATCAGCCCCACAGCCGCCATCGTCCAGAAAGCACCGTAAAGGGTGTTCTCGTCCGAATCAACGCGCTGGACAATGGCCTGAGGCAACCCGAAACGGACCTGGCTACCGAGAACCGCAGTGTAGGCGGTGGCAGCCATGAAAAGACCGAAGTCGCTGGGCTCCAGGAGCCGTGCCAAGACCACGCCACCGGCAAACTGAACGAGGGTCATCCCGGCGGTCTGAGCGTAGGACCACAGGGCACCGGCGCGCAGCCTCTGGCCCAAGCCGCTTGCTCTACTCATGCCGTCTCTCGTTCAGTCCAAACGGCGAGGGAGAGGAAAGGCCAAAGCAGATCGGCGTAGTAGGGCTCGCTCTCTTGCAGGTGGGCCTGGTAAAGCCTGGAGAGGAAGGAGGGACGTATCCACTCCGCCAGGGGCGAGGTGTCGCTCTCCAAGAGGTCACCAACCTGCTCGCGCAGGCGCGTGTCGGTGCGCAACCAACTCGCAAAGGGGAGGCCAAAACCGTGTTTCGACTTGGTGAGAACCTCTTGGGGGAGAA
>CAZRGD010000068.1:0-9590 GCA_964599505.1 uncultured Nitrospirota bacterium
CCCATCCCCCATCCCTCACCCCCCATCCCCTCGCACGCAGAGGATCGCGTCAGGCGACGCAAGCGACTTGCCGTGCTGCACCGTGCTCCCATCAAAACTGCTCCAAAAACCGCACGTCGTTCTCGAAGAAGAGCCGGAGGTCCGGGATCGCGTGCTTGAGCATGGCGATGCGCTCGATGCCGAGGCCGAAGGCGAAGCCGGAGACCCGGCTGGTGTCGTAGCCGGCGAGGTCGAAGACGTTGGGATCGACCATGCCGCAGCCGAGGATCTCCAGCCAGCCGGTGTGGCCGCAGACACGACAGCCGCTGCCGCCGCACATGACGCACTCCACGTCCATCTCCGCAGATGGTTCGGTGAAGGGGAAGTAGGAGGGGCGGAAGCGGAGCGGCAGGGGGCGACCGAAGATCTGGTTGATGAAGCTCTGCAGGACCCCCTTGAGGTCGCCGAAGCTCACCTCACGATCCACCAGGAGCCCCTCGATCTGGTGGAACATGGGCGAGTGGGTGTTGTCCGAGTCGCGACGATAGACGCGCCCCGGGGCGATGATCTGGATCGGCGGCTCGCGCCGCGCCATCACCCGCCCCTGGACCGAGGAGGTGTGGGTGCGCAGGACGCGCCCGGGACCGACGTAGAAGGTGTCCTGCATGTCGCGCGCCGGGTGGTCCGGCGGCAGGTTCAGGGCCTCGAAGTTGTAGTAGTCGCTCTCCACCTCCGGGCCGCGCTCCACCGCGAACCCCATCCGCTGAAAGATCGCCTCGATCTCCCGCCGGGTCTGGGTCAACGGGTGGAGGGAGCCGATCCGCGGCGGACGCCCGGGGAGGGTAACGTCGATCCGCTCCGCCGCCAGCCGTATGGCCCCCGCCGCCTGCTCCAGGGCGGCGCGGCGGGCGGCGAGGAGGGTACTCACCTCGCCCTTGAGCTCGTTGACCGCCTTGCCGAAGGCGGGGCGCTCCTCGGCGGTGAGCTTCCCCATGCGTTGCATGAGGCGACTGATCTTGCCCTTCTTGCCGAGCCAGGCGACCCGCGCCTGCTCCAGCGCGGCCCGGTCCTCGGCCGCCTCCAACGCGGCCAGGGCCGCGGCGCGGACCTCTTCTAAATCAGCCGACACGGCGCCCTCCCCTGCGACGGTTGGCGCTCACTCGCCGTGCGTTAGAGCTGCTCGCGCGCCAGATCGACCACGCTCGCGAAGTCCTCCGGGTGGTAGATCGCCATCTCGGAGAGCATCTTGCGATTGATCTGGATCTGGGCACGGGTCAGCCCGGCGATCAGGCGGCTGTACGGCATCCCGTGGGAACGCGACGCGGCGCTGATCCGGGCGATCCACAGGCGGCGGAAGTCACGTTTGCGCGCCCGACGGTCGCGATAGGCGTAGCAAAGGGCGCGGTCCACCGCCTCGCGGGCGCTGCGGTAGAGGCGCGACCGGCCGCCGCGATAGCCGCTGGCGCGGGCGAGGACCTTCTTGTGACGGCGGTGGGTCTTGTAACCACCTCTGGCTCTAGGCATGGCTCAATCCGGAAAAAATCATGTAGAAACGGGCTCCACCCGCAATTTGCTGCGAATGAAAACTGAGGCTAGTACGGCATCATCTTCGCGACGCGCTTCTGATCCGACTTGTGGATGGTCGCCGCCTTGCGCAGGCCACGCTTGCGCTTGGTGCTCTTGCTGGTAGAGATGTGGCGGGCGAAGGCGTGGTGCGAACGAAACTTGCCACTGCCGGTACGCCGGAGGCGCTTGGCCGCTGCTCGGCGGGTCTTGATCTTCGGCATGGTAGTTATCCTTAATGGCTGCTCTAAAAAACGAAGGGGCGGGATTGTAGGCCCTGGGCGCGAAAGCGCAAAGGGGGGGCGCCTCCGCTATTGCGGGGACTCTCGGGACGCGGAAGCCTCAGGCGGCGGTGTCGGGGTAGGCGGCGGCTTCGGAGCGCTGGTGACCTTCTTCTTGCCCTTGCGCGGCACCAGGATCGCCGACATGAAGCGGCCCTCCATGTGCGGCTCCAGCTCCAGCTCCGCCACCTCGTCGAGGAGCCCCGCCACCTTCTTGATCAGCTCGCGACCGCGGTCGGTGTGCGCCATCTCCCTCCCTCGGAACATCACCGTGATCTTGCACTTGTTCCCCTCCTCGAGAAACGCCTGCGCCTTGCGCATCTTGGTCTCGAGGTCGTGGGTGTCGGTGTTGGGGCGGTACTTTACCTCTTTGAGTTGGACGACCTGCGCCTTCGCCTTGGCGACCGAGGCGCGCTTCTTCTTGTCATAGAGAAAGCGGCCGTAGTCCATGAACTTGCACACCGGTGGGGTGACGTGCGGCTGCACCTCCACCAGGTCGAGGCCGCGCTCCTTCGCCATGTCACGGGCATCGTGGGTGTTCATCGTCCCGAGCTGTTCGCCGGTCTCATCGATGACCGCCACCTCGGGGACACGGATGCGGTGGTTGATCCGCTCCCGCTGCTCTCGCTTACGAGTAACCTTGCGTCTACGAATGGTGAATCTCCTGGTGGGTCGAGGAACGATCTACGGGCTGGCGTATGCCGGTTCGCGTCAAAGCTCGGTCGTGCGCGCGCGCACGGCGGCGCAGATTCTATCGGAGAGGGAGCCGATGTCCATGCTCCCCTGGTCGCCCTTGTCGCGCAGACGCAACGCCACAGTCGTCTCCTCGGCCTCGCGGTCCCCCACCACCGCCATGTAGGGGATCTTGCGCAACTGGGCGTTGCGGATCTTCGCCCCGACCTTCTCGTCGTGACCGTCCACCTCGGCACGCACCCCGGCGTCGCGAAGCCGCGCCCCCACCGTCTCGGCGTAGTCGCGGTGGCGCTCGCTGATCGGCAGGACGATCGCCTGCACCGGCGCCAGCCACGGCGGCATGGCACCGCCGTAGTGCTCGATGAGCACGGCGATGAACCGCTCGATGGAGCCGAGGATGGCGCGATGCAGCATCACCGGGGTGTGGTGGGCGTTGTCCTTCCCCACGTAGGAGGCGTCGAGACGGCCGGGCATGGAGAAGTCGACCTGGATGGTGCCGCACTGCCAGACCCGCTCGAGGGAGTCCTTGAGGGAGAACTCCAGCTTCGGGCCGTAGAAGGCGCCCTCCCCCGGGTTGAGCTCGTAGTCCGCCCCCGCCTCGGCCAGGGCCGCACGCAGCGCCTCCTCGGCGCGATCCCACACCGCATCCGAGCCGACCCGCTTCTCCGGCCGGTCGGCGAGCTTGATGAGCGGCGCACCGAAGCCAAAGGTGGCATACACCTCGAAGACGAGGCGGATGAAGGCGACCACCTCGGCGCCGATCTGCTCTTCGGTGCAGAAGATGTGGGCATCGTCCTGGACGAAATTGCGCGCCCGCATGAGGCCGTGCAACGTCCCGGACGGCTCGTTGCGGTGGCAGGAGCCAAACTCCGCCAGCCGCAGGGGCAGCTCGCGGTAGCTACGCACCGCCTGGTTGAAGATCTGGATGTGGCACGGGCAGTTCATCGGTTTGACCGCGAACTCCCGCGCCTCGCTCTCGGTGGTGAACATCATCTCGCGGAACTTGTCCCAGTGGCCGGAACGCTCCCACAACGAGCGGTCGACGATCATCGGGGTACGGATCTCCTGGTAGCCGTTGTGCTCGATCACCTCGCGGATGTACCCCTCCACCTGCGTCCAGATGCGGGTGCCGTTGGGGTGCCAGAAGACCATCCCCGGCGCCTCCTCCTGGAGGTGGTAGAGGTCGAGCTCGCGGCCGAGCCGACGGTGGTCGCGCCGCTTGGCCTCCTCCAGCATGTGGAGGCGGGCGTCGAGCTCCTCCTTCTTGAAGAAGGCGGTGCCGTAGATGCGCTGGAGCTGCTTGTTCTTCTCCGAGCCGCGCCAGTAGGCGCCGGCGATCGACTGGAGCTTGAAGTGGCGGATCTTGCCGGTGGACGGCACGTGCGGGCCGCGGCACAGGTCGACGAACTCGCCCTGGCCATAGGTGGAGATGGTCTCGTCGGCGGGGATCGCCTCGATCAGCTCCACCTTGTACGGATCGCCCGCCTTGCGGAATGCCTCCAGGGCCTCGTCGCGCGGGAGCTCTCGTCGCTCCACCGCCACGTTCTGCTTGATGATCCGCCGCATCTCCTTCTCGATCTTGGGCAGGTCCTCGGGGGTGAGGCGGGAGTCGATGTCGACGTCGTAGTAGAAGCCATTGTCGATCACCGGCCCGACTCCAAAACACGCCTCCGGGTAGAGCCGCTTGATCGCCTGCGCCATCAGGTGGGCGGTGGAGTGGCGGAGGATCTCCAGCGCCTCGGGCGACCGGTCGGTGAGAATGGAGACCGCGGTGTCGCCAGCGAGCGGCGTATTCAGATCGACCACGTTGCCGTCGACCGTCGCCCCCACCGCGGCGCGCGCCAGGCCGGTGCCGATCGACTTCGCCACGTCGAGCGGGGTGACCTCGTGGTCGTATTCCCGAGTGGAACCATCGGGCAGGGTGACACGGACGACGGACAAGGGAGGGGGCTCGCTTTGCTCGCAGGGGTTAGGGGCTAGGGATTAGGGGCTAGGAGTCTGTCGGACTTATGCGATCGTCGCGAGGGAAAGCGGGCTCGAGCCAGAATTGCGCCCCGTTCGAGGCGCATAGTGGGCCTATGCAACGAAGAACGGGGCACGATTCTGGCCGAGATCCGCTTTTCCGTAGTAGATCGTGCATAAGTCCGACAGGCTCCTAGGGATGGATGGCCGCTACGCGGCCAGCAAGGTATTTCGTAGGTAGCATCAATCGGCGTCTCATCAGCCCGAAGGGCTGTCCTTCCCTAGCCCCTAGTCCCTAATCCCTAGCCCCTCATGTTCATCGTTCCGCGTCCATCCGACTCACCTCCACCGCCACCTCACTACAACCCACATCCCGCCAGCCTCCCTGGTAGGCGCGGGCGGTTTCGAACCGCCGACCTCTACCGTGTCAGGGTAGCGCTCTCCCCCTGAGCTACGCGCCTATTCCGTGGGGCCTATGAGGGGCGGCATTCTTCGGAGCGCCCCCCGACGTGTCAAGGCGACCGACCCGCAAAGCCGGGCCGATCGCCTTGTTTGTCACCCTAACCCGTGAAGCGGGCCGGCCGCTCACTATTTCTTGGCGATCTTGTCCTTCAACGTTTTGCCGGCGGCGAACTTCGGCACCTTGCGCGCCGAGATCCAGATCTGCTCGCCGGTCTGCGGGTTGCGCCCCTTGCGCCGCGGCCGCTTGGTCACCGAGAAGGTGCCGAAGCCGACGAGGGAGACCTTGTTCCCCTTGCGCAACGTCTTGGTCACCGTCTCGATCAGGGCATCGAGTGCCCGACCCGAGTCCGCCTTGGAGAGATCCGCCTGCTTCGCGATTGCCTCAATGAGCTCTGCCTTGGTCATCCGCTCCTCCTACGAGTGTGGGGTGAAATGCGAGAAGAACGGCCGGAGCGTAGGGGCGGTTTTGTCGGGGTGTCAAGCAAGAGTGTGGAGGTCATCCATCCGCAAACCCGCGCGCTACGCGGGTTTGCGCAGCGAGCTCCCCTACTCCTCACGTAGCTTCTTGCGCAAGGTGTTGCGATTGATCCCCAGCATCCGCGCCGCCTGGAGTTGGTTGTTGCCCGAGCGCTCCAGGGCCAGGCGCAGGAGCGGCCGCTCGACCTCGGCGACCACCCGCCGGTAGAGATCACCCTCCGCGCCCACCGCCACCTCCTCCACCATCTGCCGCAGGTGCGGAAGCACCGCCCCGGCCAGCCCCGCCGCCTCTGCCGGCGCCACCGCCAGGCCGCCGGCATCGATCTCCTCCACCCCGAGGACCGTACCGCGCGCCAGGACCATCGCCCGCTTGATGCAGTTCTCCAGCTCGCGCACGTTCCCCGGCCAGTCGTGGGCGGCCAGACGCGCCAGGGCGCGCTCGCTGATCCCGTCGATCGCCATGCCCAGCTCGTCGTTACCGCGGGCGATGAAGTGGCTCGCCAGGAGCGGGATATCCTCCCGCCGCTCGCGCAGGGGCGGGAGGGTGAGGGTGACCACGTTGAGGCGGTAGTAGAGGTCCTCGCGGAAGCGGCCCTCGGCCACCGCCCGCTCCAGATCGACGTTGGTGGCCGCGAGGATCCGCACGTCCACCGCCACCGTGCGCTCACCGCCCACCGGCTCCACCTCGCGCTCCTGCAAGGCACGGAGGATGCGGGTCTGCAACGCCGGCGCCATGTCGCCGATCTCGTCGAGGAAAAGGGAGCCGCCGTCGGCACGCTCGAAGCGGCCACGCTTGCGCCTGACCGCGCCGGTGAAGGCGCCCTTCTCGTGGCCGAAGAGCTCGCTCTCCAACAGCTCCGCCGGAATTGCCGAGCAATTCACCGCCACGAAGGGGCCGCCGCGCCGGCCGCTGTGGAAGTGGATCGCGCGGGCCACCAGCTCCTTGCCGGTACCACTCTCGCCGCGGATCAGGACCGTCGTCTCGCGCGCCGCCACCTGGCCGATCCGCTTGAACAGATCGCGCATCACCGGCGCCGCCCCCGCCATCTCCTGGCGCGGATCGTCGTGGACCCGGCGCAGGCTCCGCACCTCGTCCTCCAACGCCCGCCGCTCCCCCGCCTTCTCCAGAACCAAGAGGAGCTCCTCCAGATCAAACGGCTTGGTGAGATAGTCGACCGCCCCCTTGCGCATCGCCTCGATCGCGTTCGCCATCGAGTCCTGAGCGGTGATCACCACCACCGCCGCCTCCGGGCAGAGCCGCTTGACCTCGTCGATCGCCTCCAGGCCGCTCATCCCCGGCAGGTTGATGTCGAGGATCACCGCGAAGGCGGGTCCCTGGCGCAGCAACGCCAAGCCGCGATGGGCATCCTCCGCCTCCTCGACCGCATACCCCGCGCGACCGAGGCCGGTCTTCACCACCCAGCGCAGGGACGGCTCATCGTCCACCACCACCACGCGGCGCCCCGCACCCGTCTCGACCTTGCCGACCATGACGACAACTCTACCGTGCCAGGAACAAAACCACGAAGTATACGAGGGGAACGTGGTCACCGGTGTCAGGCACGGCGAGACCGCTTGCCCTCCCTCATCCCCCCTCTGTCCCTGCGCGAGCCCTGCCTTCCAGGCCGAGTCGAGCTCCGAGACGAGCGCCGGTGACCCCAGACCGCCCCTGTCTCACCCCTCCGTAGCCTTCGTGCGCTTCGTGGTTTTGCCCCCTCCCGTCACCCCATCGGCATGTGCATGGGGTGGTGGTGCTCCATCCCGAGCCACGGGGCGAGACCGCGCCAGGCGGTGTAGAGGGCAAAGAGGAGAAGGAGGATACCGAGCAACCGGTAGGCTTGCGCACCCAGACGGCCGCTAAGGGGACGGCCGACGATCACGGTGGCGGCAAGGACGGGAAACGAGGTGAGCCCGAGGATCCCCATGGTGGCCAGGGCGTCGGTGAACCGCGCGGTGCGTGCCGCTTGGGCGACGAAGGCGTAGACCAGGGGACACGGGAGGAAGCCGTTCACCACCCCGATAAGCAGACCGCGCGGCGCCGGCGCCAGCGCCAGGACCGGCGCCGCCACCTCGCGGAAGAGGCGTACCAAAGCGGTCGCCGCGGGCAGCCGCCAGAGGCCGAGGATCTGCAGAGCGATCGCCGCCATCAGCACCGCCGCCACCGCCGCCAGGGTGGTGGCGGCGATACGCCCCGGGAGGACACGGTGGAGCATGAAGCCCGCCCACCCGGCCCACGCCCCGAGGAAGAGGTACGAGGTGGTCTTCCCCAGGTGGTACAGGAGCTGTGGCGCGAGCCGCCGCCAGCCGCGGCTCCCCTGGTCCACCGCCAGGGGAAAGCCGCCGCACATCCCGAGACAATGGACCGACCCGGTGAGCCCGAGGGTGGTGAGGGTGGCCGCCTCGGCGAGGTGCATCGCCGACCGTCGCACACGCCGGCTCCCCCGGACAAGCGGCCCCATTCTCCCCATTATCGTCCGGTCCGTTTGCCCATACAGACAAAACCACGAAGGACACGAAGGCGTGTCTCTCCTGCCAGGGATCTCCCCTCCTCTGTTGCGCCTCGGATGCCGTCGTGGATGGTTGAGGAAAACAACCAACCCGCTAAACACCCAAAAGAAACAAACAATATGGAGATGCTTGCAAATCAAATCGACCGTGGGCACACTTCGCGCCCTGTTCGGACGGTCGTCCGAACAGGGTCAGGCAAGCCACTGTAAGGGGGAATGGCCGGGTCGCGAGGGAGCGACCGGCTCGGCCCCCGAGTTTCTAGAGGAGGAGCCGATGGTGTTCAGGCCATGGATCGTGGGCGGGGCTGTGTGCGCCGCCCTGCTCATCGCGGCGCTGCCCGCACTTGCGCAAGACGATGATGAGGATTTCGACCCGTCGAAGCTGGCGGCCGCCCTCAACCAGCCACAGCTCGTCCGCCAGGGTAAGCAGGTGTACGAGCGCTACTGTATTGGTTGCCACGGCGCCAAGGGCAATGGTGAGGGGGTGGCGGCCCACTGGCTCGACCCGAGGCCGCGCGATTTCACCCGCGCCGCTTTCAAGTTCCGCACCACCCCCTCGGGAACCCTGCCCACCGACGAGGACATCCACCGGACGATCAGCCGCGGCGTCTTTCGTAGCTCGATGCCGGCGTGGTTTCTGATGCCGGAGTCCGAGAAGGTGGCGGTCATCCAGTACATCAAGACCTTCTCCGACCGGTGGTCCGACCCGGACGAGTACGAGCCGCCGATCTTCATCCCCGAGCCGCCCGAGTTCGTGGGTGATCCCGAGTCGGTGGCGCGCGGCAAGGAGCTCTATGGCCTGATGCGCTGCTACAACTGCCACGGCGAGACGGGCCACGGCGACGGCCCCTCGGCCCCCACCCTCACCGACGATAAGGGGCGCCACATCGTCCCCTTTGACTTCACCGCCGGCGTCCTCAAGGGCGGCCCCGGATTGAAGGACATCTACCGCACCTTCTCCACCGGCCTCGATGGAACCCCGATGCCGAGCTACTACGACTCGCTGCCCAACAGTGAGGACCGCTGGCATCTCGTCTCGTACATCATTTCGCTGCGCGGCAACGGCGCGAAGTAACCCCACCACGCCCGCGAAGAGCATCGCCGTATCAAGGAGGAGTTATGTCGTCCCAAACTGCAACACGTCCCCTGGTGGATGAAGGGCTGGTGATGGCGATGATCGTCGCCGCCATGGTCTGGTTTCTGACCTCCATCATGGGGGGATTTCTCTTTTCCCTCCAGTTTCTCCAGGCCTACCCCTTCCCGAAGACCGAGTGGCTCTCCCCGGGGCGGGTGCGAATGATCCACACCAACCTCATTGCCTACGGCTTTCTGGTCAACGGCCTGCTCGCCGGCCTGACCTGGGCGATCCCGCGCCTCACCGGCCGGCCGCTCCTCTTCAACCGGTTTAGCTGGGTCCTCTTCTGGGTGTGGCAGGTGATCATCCTGCTCACCCTCACCGGCATCCTCGCCGGCCACGCCCAGGCGGTCGAGTGGGGCGAGACCCCCACCGGCTTCCGCCCCAACAGCTTCAACCTGCACGACATGAACTGGGCGCCGGTGGACATTCTGGTGGTGATCGGCTTCCTCCTGGTCTCCATCAACTACTACACGCCGATCATCCTGTCGAAGTCGAAGGCGATGTACGTGAGCCTCTGGTACTTCTCCG
>CAZRGD010000069.1:0-9416 GCA_964599505.1 uncultured Nitrospirota bacterium
ATGCGGCGCCACCGCAGGACGACACAGGGTAGGTCGTCGGAGGCGGCAGCGGGGGTTAGGGGACGGCTCCCGACCGAGTCGCGGGTGGACGTGGGGCTCACCTTCACCGAGGCGTACGCGGTCGCCTCGGAGCTGCGCGAGTCGCTCAAGGGGGTGAAGGAGGTCCCCGCCCACCGCCTTCGCGGTCTGGTGGGCGAACGGCTCACCGCCCGCTTCGGGGAGGAGGTGCGGGACCGTTACGCCCACGGCGGGCCGGCGGAGTCGCCCATCCGGGTGGTCATGGACGGCCAGCCGATCCCCTTTACCCCGGCCACCCTCGCCCGGTCGCTGCAGGCGTGCGCCATCGACCCCCCCACCGCCTACCGCATTGCCCTCACCATCCAGCAGCAGTTGGAGTCGGAAGGCGAGTTGGAGGTGAACTCACTGGATCTGCGCCGCAAGACCTACGAGGTGATCAAGACGGTGGCGGGCGCGAAGGACGCGGACAATTACCTGGTGTGGCGCCGCTTCCACCGCAGCGGTCGCCCCCTGATCCTCCTCGTGGGTGGCGCTACCGGCTCCGGCAAGAGCGTGGTGGCGGCGGAGGTGGCGTATCGACTCGGTCTGGTGCGCTCCCAGTCCACCGACATGTTGCGCGAGGTGATGCGCCTGATGCTCGCCCCGGAGCTCATGCCGACCCTCTTTCGTTCCACCTACGACGCCTGGAAGGCGCTCCCGGGAGAGACCTCGAAGCAGCGCGTCCTGGAGGGGTTCTACGCCCAGATTCAGGCGATGCGGGTACCGATCCATGCTACCATCCGGCGGGCGATCACCGAGATGGTTCACATGGTGATCGACGGCGTCCACTGCCTCGCCCCGGCTCTGGACCTCGCCCCCTTCCAGGCGAAGGCGGTGGTGGTGCCGGTGATGCTCGCCACCCTCGACAAGGAGGAGCTGAAGGAGCACTTCAGTCGCCGCACCGATGCCGCCCCCCAGCGTCGCCGCGAGCGATACCTCAGCCACTTCGACGAGATTTGGGAGATCCAGGCCCATCTGCTGGAGACCTCGGACCAGGAGGGGGTCCCCATCGTCCCCAGCCACCAGGTGGCGGACACGGTGCAGGCGGTGATCGATCTGGTCACCAAGGAGCTTGCCCAGCGCCACCCCCCGGATATCAAGAAGCTGTAGTCGCATCCTTCACCGCCCTCCTGCCGGCCCCCCAATTCCCATGCATCCACGACCCCGCGGTTTGATGGTGATCCTCGATGGCCTCGGCGACCGGCCGTGCGTCGAGCTCGACGGCCTCACCCCCCTGGAGGCGGCCGCCACCCCCAACCTCGATCGCCTCGCCGGCCGTGGCTTGGTGGGACTCATCGACCTCGTCTACCCCGGTCTGGCGGTGGGGACGGAGGCGGGGATCGGGGTCCTCTTCGGCCTGCGGCCACCCGACGAGCTTTTGCCGCGTGGCCCCCTGGAGGCGGCGGGTGTGGGGCTGGAGGTGGAGCACGGCGACGTCGCCTTCCGCTGTAACCTCGCCACCGTGGGTACCGGCGGCGGTGACCCCTTCCACCTGCCGCTCCTCGACCGGCGCGCCGGGCGCATCGATGCGGGGACCGCCGAGCTGTGTGCCGCCCTCGACCACACCGACCTTGGCCACGGGGTGGAGGCGCGTTTGCGGCCCGCCGCCCAATTTCGCGTCGCCCTGCGCCTGCGTGGCCCCGGCCTGTCGCCGCGGGTGAGCGACGTCGACCCGGGCGGCGGGGCACTCCACCTCGGCCTCCAGCCGTGCCACTCCCTCGACGGTGAGGACACCGCCGCCGACCACACGGCGCGGCTGGTCAACCGGCTGGTTACCCTCGCCCACGAGCGCCTCCGCGACCACCCGGTCAACCAGGCCCGTCGCGCCGCCTCCTTGCTGGAGGCAAACTGCCTCCTGCCGCGCGGGGCCGGCGGAGTCCACCGTTCCAACGGCCTCCTCGCCCGCTACGGGATTCGCGGTGTGGTGGTCTCGGGCGACGCCACCGTCCTCGGCCTCGCCCGGGCGGTGAGCCTCGATTCCCTCTCCGACCCGCGTTTCACCGCCGACCCGGCCACCGACCTGGCTGCGAAGGCGGAGGTGGCAGAGCGGGCACTGGCCGACCACGATATCTGCTTCCTCCACATCAAGGGGGGTGACACCCTCAGCCACGACCGCAGGCCGGAGGCAAAACGCGACTTTCTCAGTCGCGTCGACACGGCCCTGGCGCCGCTCCTTACCGCCGACCGGGTGGTGGCGGTCACCGGCGACCACACCACCCCGTGCACCCTCGGCTACCACGCCGGCGACCCGGTGCCGGCGCTGCTCGCCGGCCCCGGCTCCCGCCGCGACGGGGTCGGCCGCTTCGGCGAGACTGTCTGCATGGGCGGCGGCCTCGGCCGCATCCCGGGCCGCGGGCTGCTCTGGTCGATGATCGACCTCATGGGGTTCGGCCGGAACTACGTACCCGGCGAGCCGCTCTAGGGCGCGGGCGGGCAGGGGCAACCGGGGGTGCCTCAAAGGAGCACCATGTGAGCGATCTATAAGGACGTAACCTACTGATAACGCAGCGTCGATAGGGTACGTAGATCCCATTGACGCCATGCAACTTCTGCCCCTCGATCCCAACCCGTCCCCCTCCCTCGACGGCCACCTCCTCCCGGACGTCTGCGGCCGATGCGGAAAGTGCTGCTTCGAGAAGGAGTACCGCGCCGACGGCACCGTCGCCTACAGCGACACCCCGTGCGAGTACCTCGACACCGAGACCCTCCTGTGCAAGGTCTACGCGGACCGGCACGCCTGTAAGCAGGGGTGCCGCGCCCTCACCCTCAAAGTCCTCGCCGAGGGGTGGCTACCGGCCGAGTGTACCTACTACACCTACTTCTCCCCGACGCCGCCCAGCCTGCGCGACTGCTTCGCGTAGCGGGTCTTGACCGGACCTCTTTCAGAGGTCGGAGAGGATGGTGGGCAGAGGAGGTGGAAAGGCGCCGCGGCTACCCGCGGCGATCATCGCTGTGGTACCGTCCGCGCCCCGTTTTCACCGCTACGAGGAGCGACCATGCCGGCCATCGAACGCGCCCTGATCTCCGTTTCCGACAAGAATGGAATCGTCGATTTCGCCCGTGGCCTCGCCGAGCGCGGGGTCCGGCTCATCTCCACCGGCGGCACCGCCAAGGTGCTCGCCGCAGCCGGGCTGGAGGTCACCCCGGTGGAGGAGGTCACCGGCTTTCCCGAGATGATGGACGGGCGGGTAAAGACCCTGCACCCGAAGATCCACGGCGGCCTGCTCGCCTTGCGCGACAACCCGGAACATGTCGCCGCCATGGAGCAGCACGGCATCGCCTCCATCGACCTGCTGGTGGTCAATCTCTACCCCTTCGAGGCGACCACCGCGAAGGCGGACTGCACCTTCGAGGAGGCGATCGAGAACATCGACATCGGCGGTCCGGCCATGCTCCGCTCCGCCGCGAAGAACCACCGCGATGTGGTGGTGGTGGTCGATCCGGCGGACTACGCGGTGGTCCTCGACGAGCTCTCCCGTGAGGGCGACGTGCAGGATGGGACCCGGCGCACGCTGGCGCGCAAGGTCTTCGCCCACACCAGCCGCTACGACGGTCTGATCGCCGACTACCTCGGCGCCGCGACCGATGAGGCACTCTTTCCCGAGCAGCTTACCCTCCGCTTCGAGCGTCTCGACACCCTCCGCTACGGGGAGAACCCGCACCAGTCGGCGGCGGCCTACCTGGAGCCGGGCTACGCCGCCCCGTGTGTCGTCCGCGGCAAGGTCCTTCAGGGCAAGGCGATGAGCTACAACAACTATCAGGACGCGAATGCTGCCCTGGAGTTGGTGCGCGAGCTGCCCGCGTGCTCGTGCGCGGTGATCAAGCACAGCAATCCGTGCGGCGCCGCCACCGCCGCCACCCTCGCCGAGGCGTACGCCAAGGCACGGGCGTGCGACCCGATGTCTGCTTTCGGCGGCGTTGTCGCGGTCAACCAGACCGTCGACGCGGCGACCGCCGCGGAGATCGCCGAGGTCTTCACCGAGGTGATCATCGCCCCCGCCTTCGAGCCCGCCGCCCTGGAGCTGTTCGCCAAGAAGAAGAACCTGCGGCTGCTCGACGTCGGTCCCCTTGGCGACACCGCCAGCCCGGGGCTGGAGTACAAGCGGATTGTCGGCGGCCTGCTCCTGCAGGATCGCGACCTCGCCATCCTCGACGAGGCCAAGCTCAAGGTGGTCAGCGAGCGACGGCCCACCGACGATGAGATGGCGGCGATGCGCTTCGCCTGGGTGATCTGCAAGCACGTCAAGTCGAACGCCATCATCCTCACCCGCGCCGACCGTACCGTGGGGATCGGCGCCGGCCAGATGAGCCGGGTCGACTCCACCCGCATCGCGGCGATGAAGGCGCAGGAGGAGACGAAGGGGTGTGCGCTCGCCTCCGACGCCTTCTTCCCCTTCCGCGACGGCATCGACGAGGCGGCCAAGGCAGGGGCGAGCTGCATCATCCAGCCCGGCGGCTCGATCCGCGACGAAGAGGTAATCGCCGCGGCGAACGAGCATGGGATGGCGATGGTGATGACCCAAATGCGCCACTTCCGCCACTAGAGACGGCTGCGCCATGCACGCCATCTTCGGGTCGCGGGGCGGGTCGGGGATCCTCACCGTACAAACCAGTACGCCTCCGGTCCCCGGCCCGCCCCGCGAGCCGAATCTGACGCACCTGTCACCGCCCAGAGGCTTTGGGGTCAGGTCTTGTCTTGCCACATTTCTTGAAGAAATGTGGCAAGACAAGACCTGACCCCAAAGCCTCCCACAAAGAGGCAGCGTGGCGATGTCCCGAACTTTGGCCCAAGGTCGGTGTTGTCGCCGCCGGTGAGGGTGGTCTCTATGGCTGCATCCAACGAAGAGACGGAGTTTGTGGCCTACGTTGTGGAGCTGATGCAGTCGCTCGGGCCGGTGATCGCAAGACGGATGTTTGGGGGGTATGGGTTGTTTTTGGAGGGGTTGATGTTTGGCCTGGTCGCGGACGCCATCCTCTACCTGAAGGCAGACCGGGAGACCGAGGGGAGCTTCTCCGCCAAAGGGCTTGAGGCCTTTTCCTACATGCGGGCGGGGAAGGCGTGCCGGTTGGGGTACTTCCGGGCGCCGGAGGAGGCGCTGGAGATGCGGTCGTGGGCCAGTCAGGCCTATGCGGTCGCACGGAGGGCGGCGTCGAAGCAATGACCCGGAGGCGTTGCTGTTGGAGGGGGAGGCACCGAGGGTGACCCTCCCCGCGCTCCCCGCGGTCGGGCGAGGCGGGTACACTGCGCCTCCATTTTTTTGGGAGACGTCATGGGTGCGAAGAGCGGTGAGAAGAGGGTTTTGGTGGTCGGCTCCGGAGGTCGCGAGCACGCCCTGTGCTGGAAGCTCGCCGCCTCGCCCCAGGTGGCGCAGCTCTTCTGTGCGCCGGGCAACGGCGGCACCGGCACGGTGGCGACCGACGTGGAGATCGCCGCCACCGACCTCGACTCCCTCCTCCGCTTCGCCCGCGAGGAGCAGATCGACCTGACGGTGGTGGGGCCGGAGGCGCCCCTGGTGGCGGGGATCGCCGATCGTTTCCGTGCCGAGGGGCTGGCGGTCTTTGGTCCGAGCGCGGCGGCGGCGCGGCTCGAGGGGTCGAAGGTGTTCGCCAAGCAGTTCATGGCGCGCCACCAGATTCCCACCGCCGCCTACGCCTGCTTCACCGAGGTCGCGCCGGCTCTCGCCTATGTGCGCGAGCACGGCGCGCCAATCGTGGTGAAGGCGTCGGGGCTGGCCGCCGGCAAGGGGGTGATCGTCGCCGCGACCGTGGTGGAGGCGGAGCAGGCGGTCCGCGCCATCCTCGCCGAGGGTGCCTTCGGCGACGCCGGAGCGGAGGTGGTGATCGAGGCGTGTCTGGTGGGCGAGGAGTGCTCGGTGATCGCGATCACCGACGGCGATGCCCTCTTCACGCTGCCTGCCGCCCAGGATCACAAGCGGATCGGCGAGGGCGACACCGGCCCCAACACCGGCGGCATGGGCGCCTACTGTCCGGCGCCGGTGTTCACCCCAGCGCTCGCCGAACAGGTCGAGCGCGAGGTCTTACGGCCGGTGGTCGACGGCATGGCCGCCGACGGGACACCCTTTGTGGGGGTCGTCTACGCGGGGCTGATGATCGGGCCGGACGGCCCGAAGGTGCTGGAGTTCAACGTCCGTTTCGGCGACCCGGAGTGCCAGCCGCTGATGGCGAACCTGGAGGACGACTTGTACGAGGTGCTGGCGGCCGCGGCCCGCGGGGAGCTCGCCGGCCATATCCCCCACCCGCGGCCGGGGAGCGCCCTCACCGTGGTCCTGGCCGCCTCCGGCTATCCGGGGAGCTACCCGAAGGGCGACGAGATCACCGGTGTCGAGGCGGCCGAGGCGGATCCGAACGTGGTCGTCTTCCACGCCGGCACCCGTCTCGACGGCGACCGGTTGGTGACCCACGGCGGCCGGGTCCTGGGGGTCACCGGCCTCGGGGCCACGCTTGCGGAGGCGAAGGAGCGCGCCTACGCCGCCTGCGACCGGATCGACTTCGCCGGCAAGACCCTCCGCCGCGACATCGGCGCGCGTGCTTTTTTTCGGCCGTAGGCCGAAAAAAAGGCTACTTGCCGCTCGGCTGGTGGTACGGGTTGTTGCCGGAGGCGTGGTCGGTGATGTCGATCACGTCGTTGATCTCCTCCACCTGGTCGACGATCGCCTTCACCACCCCCTGGCTGAGGGTCACCTTGGCCATGCCGCACCCCTGGCAGCCACCGCCCATGCGTACATAGGCGGTCTCGCCGTCGATCCCCACGAGCTGGATGAAGCCGCCGTGGCTGGCGATCCCCGGGTTGATCTGGGTGTCGATGATCTGCTTCACCGCCTCGCCCACCGGCCCGGTGGGCGGCGGCGGCATCGGCGGGGTGGCGTGGGGGGCGGTGATGTTGAAGCCGCCGTCGATGAAGTCGACCACCGCCTCCTTGAGGAAGTCGATACTCTCGTGGTCGACGTGGACGGTGAAGCCGTCGAACTCCACCACCGTGTCGCGCGGATCGCCGGGGCCGCCGAGGACCCCGAAGTCGTACGCCGGGTTCATCGTGCCGCCGCCTCGCACCGCCATGTGGAGGTGGTTGCCGTCGTCCGCGTGGCCGTCGAGGTAGATGCGGATCTGGGTCTGGGCGGGGTCGGTAATGGTGATCATCGGGTTGGCTCCTTGCGATTGTGTCGGTGATCAAACCATTTTGCCTGCTCTCCCGGCGCTAGGCCACGGTCGCTCGCGGAGATCGAGAGATCGCCGACGGCAGGAGTCACTCGAAGGCGCGAACCTTACCCAACGGTGAGCTCCATGCTGGTGATGTAGACCTCCCCCCGAGTTCGCTTGTGGATCTCTTCTTGTGAGGCCGTCTCGAAGAAGAGCTCCAGCGCCTCTTGGAGGTTGCGCCTTGCCTCGTCAACGGTTTCTCCCTGGCTCGCCACATCTACCTCGGGACACAGGGCGACGTAGCCGTCGCCCTCTCGCTCGATTACTGCGGTCAGCGTCATCTGCATCACTACCCTCCTGTGTTCCGGAAAGAGATCCGGAGGTCAGACTACCCGCAGGTCACGTGGTGAGCCAGTTCCGGTACAGGCGTAGACTGGGCTACCTGACGACGCACTCGATTCTCGAATGTATTTGAGAATCTGTAACCACGGATAACCACGGAGCAGCCATGGCGCAGATCAATGTCCGATTCGACGAGGGCCCCGACCACCGCACCCACCACGCCAGCGGCGTGTGGGGGGGGGTTACCCCGCAGGGAGAGATCGTGGCGACCTTCTTCTTTGAGCAGCAGGCGTACCCCCAGGGGCTGGTGATGCAGCTCGACGAGGCAGGCCGCCCCACGGAGACCGAACGGCTGGGCGGCGGCGAGCTGGTTCGGGAGCTCCTCACCACCGTGGTGATGACGCCGACGGTCGCCCACTCGGTCGGCCAGTGGCTTCTCGACAAGGCGGAGGCGACCTCCGCCGGCCCGCCGCCGGAGGCGTAGAGGGCGGCGGCCTCCCACGGCGTGGGCGTGGGAGGCCGCCGCCCTCCCGGCCTCCTCCTACTCCGCCAGGGCCCGCTCCAGATCGGCGATCAGGTCCAGCGGGTCTTCGAGGCCGATGGAGAGGCGGATGAGGCCGTCGTCGATCCCGGCGGCTCCGCGCGCCTCGGGGGTGAGGCGGGCGTGGGTGGTGGAGGCGGGGTGGGAGATGATCGACTTCGTGTCGCCCAGGTTGGCGGTGCGCGAGAAGAGGCTCACCCCGTTCACCACCCGCGCCGCCCGCTCCAGGGAGCCCACGTCGAAGGTGAGCAGGCCGCCCGGCCCCTCCATCTGCCGCGCCGCCACTTCGCGGTACGGGTAGTCGGGAAGCGACGGGTGGGTGACGTGGGTGAGATCGGTGCGTTCCGCGAGCCACGCCGCCACCTGGGTGGCGCCGTCGCAGTGGGCCTTGATGCGCACCGGCAGGGTCTCCAGCCCCTTGAGCAGGAGCCAGGCGTTGAAGGCGGAGAGGCAGGGGCCGGTGGTGCGAACAAAGGAGAAGATCTCCCCCTTCACCACCGCCTCACTGCCCGCGATCACCCCGCCCAGCACCCGCCCCTGGCCGTCGATGTACTTGGTGGCCGAGGTGATCACCAGGTCGGCGCCGTGCTCGATCGGGCGCTGGAGGATCGGGGTGGCGAAGGCGTTGTCCACCGCCACCAGGGCGCCGGCCCCATGGGCGCGCTCGCTGAGCGCCGCCAGGTCGACCATCGCCAGGGTCGGGTTCGACGGGGTCTCCACGAGGCAGAGCTTGGTCGGCCGGGCGAGGGCCCGCTCCCAGGCGTCAAGGTCGGCGAGGGGGACGAGCTCCGCCTCGATCCCCCAGCGCCCCAGCCACTGCTCCACGAAGATGTGGGTGGAGCCGAAGACCTCGCGCGCGCACACCACCCGGTCGCCGGAAGAGAGCAGCGCCAGGCAGGTGGCGGCGATCGCCGCCATGCCGCTCGCCGTGGCGACCGCCGTCTCGGCCCCCTCCAGGGCCGCGTAGCGCTCCTCGAAGCAGGTCACCGTGGGGTTGGTGAAACGAGAATAGAGGAAGCCTTTCTCGTCACCGGCGAAGATCGCCGCCTGCTGATCCGCCGAGTCGAAGGTGAAGGAGGAGGTGAGAAAGCACGGCTCGCTGTGCTCGCGAAACCGCGTCGGGTGGCACCCGGCGCGCACCGCCAGGGTGGCGGGGGGGCGGGGGGGGCGGTCGGCCATGGGTGGGCCCCGGAAATCCAGGGACCGGCGGTCTACTGCCGGCCGCGCGCGGCTCCGCCGGGCGCGTCGAGGGGGGGGGGGGCAGGCGCGCGCACGGAGGGCCAGCGGAAACGCAAGAGCAAGCCGAGTGCGGATACCG
>CAZRGD010000070.1:0-9328 GCA_964599505.1 uncultured Nitrospirota bacterium
TGTGTGTGTAGCAGGACCCGCACGAATGGTGTGTGATGCCGCACGTCGTGGTGTTCCGGAGACCCTCCGGCGCCTCTCGGCACGACCCGGCGCCAGGCCGCTTCAGTCCGCCGTGTCCAGGGCCGCGATCCCCGGCAGCTCCTTGCCCTCCAGGAGCTCCAGGAAGGCGCCGCCGCCGGTGGAGACGTGGGTGATGCGCTCCTCGACGCCGGCCAGCTTCACCGCCGCCACCGAGTCGCCGCCGCCGACCACCGAGACGGCCTCGCTGTCGGCCACCGCCCGGGCCACCGCCAGCGTGCCCTCCCGGAAGTAGGGCATCTCGAAGACGCCCATGGGGCCGTTCCCGAGCACGGTGCCGGCGCCGGCGATCTCGGCCTGGAAGGCCAGGCGGGTCTCCGGGCCGATGTCGAGCTCCATCCAGCCCGCCGGGATGTCCCCCTCGACCACGCGTCTACCTGACCCTCCTCGAGGAGGCCCTCTGGGGCTACTTCCACCAGCTCGGCCTGGTGGGGGAGGAGCACTGGGACTTCCCCTTCGTCCAGGCCTACCGCATCGCCGAGGCGGCCGGCGGCGTGGTCTGGGCCGAGGCCGAGGCCCTGCTCGTCTGCTGGGATCCGGAGCGCCGGGGCAAGCGGGAGATGGACCCGGCCTTCCGCCGGGCGGTGGCAGAGTGCGAGGGGCTGGAACGGGCCCAGGAGCCCTGACCGGGGCAAGGGGAGGCTCTTCGGGTCAGGTGCTCTGGACAGGCTCCAGCCCCGGGGGTCAGTGCAGCAAGCCGCGAGCCTCGAGGATGCGGCGGAGCTGGTCGCGGTACATGGCGCCGAAGGTGCGGTACTCCTCCAGCGCAGCCGCATAGTCGGGAGAAACGACGGTGTCCGCAGGCATCTTGACGCCCTGACCGAGGATGTCGTCCACGATACCTATGGCGGAGATCTGGATGTTCACTGCCGCCTTCAGGGGAGCGGATGCCAGGAGGGATCGGATCCAGACCGCCCGGATCTCTTCCCCCAGGTCTTCCGGCAGCGAGCCATCAAACCGGTATCCCAGGCTGCGCAGGACGTACTCGGGCGGGTACTCCAGAGGTGTCTCGTCCAGCTCGCGCACCAGGATGTCCAGTTGTGTCTTGGACAGTTGGGGATTCCCGTGGGGATCGGCGCCGAACACCCGCAGATTGCGCTTGGCGACGTTCACAAAGCTCGCTATCGCTTGTTCTTCCAAGGGCGAAAGACCCCCGAACTCCTCTGGCCGGAGGCTGGCGAGAAGCTCGGAACCGGTGGCGTCCTTGGCCAGAGCGTCTCGGAAGATCTGCTCGATCAGTTGTTGGTGCTCGGCATCCAGGTTCGCCCACCGGAAGTAGGAATCCGTGACGCGCGTGCGGATCCTGTCCTGGATGCTGGCCAGCATGTCCGGGTCTTCCCACCAGTTGTCGCGCGCAGGATTGGCTGGTGGCGTTGCGTCTTCCAGCGCCGCCCTGGCGCCGGAGTCCGGCAGCGGAGGCGGGGGTTCCGCGGCGCCAGGGGGAAGGGCGAGACTGGCTGCACCCTTCCCGGTTGCATTGGCCGTCGCCCCGGGCGGCGGCTCCGCCGTCGTCTGCCAGAGCAGGAAGCCCAGCACTCCGGCCACGACCGCCATCAGGAGCAGGCCGAGCAGCTTACGTGCCGAGGTCATCGCCTCCATTCGTGGAATCACGGGTCCGGTGACGCTGGTCCTCATGGAAACAGCTTGGGAGGAAGCACGAGGATCTGTTCCTCGTCGGGGATGGGGGTCCCATTGCCGAACTGCTCCCAGACGACACCGATGACGGCGGAGAGCTGGGTATCCACCTCCGTCTTCAGCGGCGCCGCCTGCACCATGTTCTGCACCCAGATGCCCCGGAGCTCCTGCTGCAGGTCGGTGGGCAGGGAGTCGTCGAACTGGTACCCTGCGAAGCGGACGACGTACTCCGGAGGCAGGGAGAAGGGATCCTCCTCCATGTCTCGCGCGAGGAACTCCAGTTCCAGGGTGCCCGCCAGAGCGGGGTCCCGGAGCGGGTTGGGACCGAGCTCCCGCAGGTTGTACTTGGCGACGTTGATGGAATTGAAGATGGCCTGCAGCTCCAGGGATGGCAGGCCCGTGAAGTCCTCGGCTCGGAGGCAGGCAAGGGGTTCGGAGCCGGTGGCATCCTTCGCGAGGGCCCTCTGGAAGATCCCCTGTACCACCACGCCGTCGTTCTTCTCCCAGGACGCGTAGGACGCCTCGCCCCTGGCGCGGATCGCGTCCTGGAGCCTGGCGAGGAACTCCTCGTCCTTCGACCATTCCTGGACGCTGCCGCTGTCGAAAGCCGGCGGCGTGCCGTCCACGACCACCATCGACTGATGAGAGTTGCCGTCCTGGACCGCATCCGCGGGATGGGAGACAGGTGGTGTTTCGAGATGAGCCGTTGTCCCTCGTGCACTGTCGGAGCGGGTCGGCGCATCGCGCTGCGAGAGCAACAACATGGCCAAGGCAACGGTAGTCACGACCACGAGCGAGGCGATCACGAAGTGTTGCAGACGCATCTTCCAGCCGGGGACGCGGGTCAGGGATCCGGGCAGTAGTCACATGGGAAGCGAGCCAGGCACGTCCCAACCTGCACCCCGTTGTTGTAGAAGCGAATGACCTTCTTGCCCTCTTGCTCGCAGGGCACACCGATGTTGCCTGTGAAGACGATATCGTCTGGCGCGTTGATCGGGATCTCTTCTCCGCGGAACTTGACCTTGTCCAGACCGGCGTAGCAGTTCGTCGTCCTGATCGTCAACTTGTACTGCCATGAGCACATCGTGTTGGCAAGACAATTCCCCTTTTGTGATGGGGTCGGACCCTCGAAGAAAGAGATGCAGGTCTGGGCTGTGCAATCGGTGACCTTGGGCTGCCGAGCCGGGCACCAGGGGTCATCACCCGGTACGGCCAGGCTTGTTCCCCGAGACCGAAGGAAGCCCATCCCCGCGGCCAGACACAGACCAACGAGCAAGGCGACGCGAATCATGTTTGCACCTCCTGAAGGCAGGTGGAAAAGAGACACCAAGCTACGGGCAAGTTGCGTGCCGTGATCGCCGTCCGATCCGCCAGGTTCTCACAAGCCCGGATTGTATCGGGGTTTGTGCGGACACGAACCGTAGTCGGGGCCTCTCTCTCTCTCTCTCTCTCTCTCTCTGTAGCCTGACCGCACGCAGGCGTGCAGAAGCGCACGTTCGCGGGCGTTGCAGGCCCCTGGGCCTTCGGCGTGGGCGCCGCCCCGTCAGTCCGCCGGGTCCAGCGCCGCGATGCCCGGCAGCTCCTTGCCCTGCAGGAGCTCCAGGAAGGCGCCGCCGCCGGTGGAGACGTGGGTGATGCGCTCCTCGACGCCGGCCAGCTTCACCGCCGCCACCGAGTCGCCACCGCCGACCACCGAGACGGCCTCGTTGCCGGCCACGGCCCGGGCCACGGCCAGGGTGCCCTCCCGGAAGTGGGGCATCTCGAAGACGCCCATGGGGCCGTTCCACAGGATGGTGCCCGCCCCGGCGATCTCGGCCTGGAAGGCCAGGCGGGTCTCCGGGCCGATGTCGAGCCCCATCCAGCCCGCCGGAATGTCCCCTGCGACCACCCGGGAGGCGGCGTCGGCGGCGAAGCGGTCGGCGACCACGTGGTCCACCGGCAGCAGGACCCGGACCCGGTGGTGGAGGGCGTCCTTGAGGATGCGGGCGGCCTCGTCGAGGCGCTCCTCCTCGAGGAGGGAGTCGCCGACGGTCACGCCCCGTGTCTTCAGGAAGGTGTAGGCCATGCCGCCGCCCACCAGCAGCACGTCCACCCGGCCCAGAAGGTGGCGGAGCACGGGGATCTTGTCGCTCACCTTGGCGCCGCCGGTGATGGCCACGAGGGGCCGGGCCGGGGCGTCCAGGGCCTGGTGGAAGGCGGCGAGCTCCTTCTCGAGGAGGAAGCCGGCCACCGCCGGCCGGAGCAGGGCCGGCACCCCGGCGGTGGAGGCGTGGGCCCGGTGGCAGGTGCCGAAGGCGTCCTGGACGAAGGCCTCGGCCAGGCCGGCCAGGGCCTTCGCGAAGTCCTCGTCGTTGGCGGTCTCGCCGGGCTCGAAGCGGAGGTTCTCCAGGAGCAGGAGCTGCCCCGGCTGCAGGGCCGCCGCCGCCGCCTGGGCCTCCTCCCCGACCACGTCCCGGACCGCCCGGACCTCGACGCCCGGCAGCAGCTCCTTCAGCCGCGCCGCCACCGGTGCCAGGCGCAGCGCCTCCACCACCTTCCCCTTGGGTCGGCCCAGGTGGCTGGCGGCGATCACCGCCGCGCCCTGCTCCAGGAGGTGGCGGAGGGTGGGCAGGGCCGCCTGGATGCGGGTGTCGTCGGCGACCCGCCCGTCCGCCAGGGGGACGTTGAAGTCCACCCGGAGCAGGACCCGGCGTCCGGCCAGGTCCACGTCCCCGAGGGTCCGCTTGCGGAAGGCGGCCATGGCGCGCCCCGGGTTCAGACCCGGCCGAGGGCGTGGGCCCGGGCCACCAGGTCCACCACCCGGTTGCTGTAGCCCCACTCGTTGTCGTACCAGCCGATGACCTTGACCATGCTGCCGATGGCCATGGTGGAGCCGGCGTCGAAGACGCAGGAGTGGGGGTCGCCGACGATGTCGCTCGACACCAGGGGTGCCTCGGAGTACTCGAGGATGCCCTGCAGCGGACCCTCGGCGGCGGCCCGCATGGCGGCGTTGACGGCCTCCCGGTCGGCGGGCCGCTCCACCTCGACGGCCAGGTCCACCACCGAGCCGTCGGGGACGGGCACGCGCATGGCCATGCCGTCGAGGCGGCCGTCCAGCTCGGGCAACACCTTGCCCACCGCCCGGGCCGCCCCGGTGGTGGTGGGGATGATGTTCACCGCCGCCGCCCGGGCCCGGCGCAGGTCCTTGTGGGGAAGGTCCAGGATGCGCTGGTCGTTGGTGTAGGCGTGGACGGTGGTCATCAGGCCCCGGACGATGCCGAAGGTCTCGTGCAGGACCTTCGCCATGGGGGCCAGGCAGTTGGTGGTGCAGGAGGCGTTGGAGATGATCCGGTGCCCCGGCTCCAGGGTGGCGTCGTTCACGCCGAGGACCACCATGTTGTCGATCTCGCCCTTGGGCGGCACGGTCAGCACCACCTTCGGCGCCCCGGCGGCCAGGTGCTTCTCGCAGGCGGCCCGGTCCCGGAAGATGCCCGTGGACTCGACCACGAAGTCGACGCCCAGGTCGCCCCAGGGAAGCTGCGCCGGGTCCCGCTCGGCCAGGACCCGCACCTTGCGGCCATCCACGACGAAGCCGTCCGCCACCTCCTCGACCTGGCCGGGGAAGCGGCCGCTGACCGAGTCGTAGCGCAGCAGGTGGGCGAGGGTGGCCGGGTCGGTGATGTCGTTGACGGCCACCACCTCGAACTCGGCGGCGCGGCCGTGCATGACCCGGAAGACGTTGCGGCCGATGCGGCCGAAACCATTGATGCCGATGCGGATGGCCATTTCTGGATGCTCCTTGGGGGAATCCCTGCGAGAATGGGCGGGGAATTGTAGGACCGTGGTCTTATAACCGCTCTTCGCTGGCGGCCTCGAGGGGCGTGTCTCGTCCGGGTGGGTGGGGGGTGCGTTGGAGGGGGCGGGGAGCGCGGGGCTGGAGGGAGAGCGGCGAACCTGGGGCGCCGGCCAGGCATGCGGAGGGGGCAGCAAAGAGGGCACGGTGGGGGGGGGGGCGAGGAGCGAGGGAGGCGTGGAGGTGGCCATAGAGGCTCGCAACGGTAGGGAGGAAACCGACCCATCGCCACCCATAACTTACCGGCACCCTTCTGCTACTGTGCCACCCCATGGCCACCGAGATCGAACGCAAGTTCCTCGTCCGGGGCGAGGCGTGGCGCGCCCTCGACCCGGGGGTGAGCTATCGCCAGGGCTATCTCTCCACCGAGGCGGCGCGCAGCGTGCGGGTGCGGATCGCGGGAGCACGCGGCTTTCTCACCCTCAAGGGGGCGAGCACCGGCGCCAGCCGGGCGGAGTACGAGTACGAGATCCCGGTCGCCGACGCCCAGGAGATCTTCGACACCCTCTGCCTGCGCCCCCGGATCGAGAAGGTCCGGCGCCGCATCGATTACCGCGGCCGGGTGTGGGAGGTCGACGAGTTCTTCGGCGACAACCGCGGCCTAGTCATCGCCGAGGTGGAGCTCACCGAGGTGGACCAAGAGGTCGCCCTCCCCGATTGGGTGGGAGAGGAGGTCACCGGCGACCCGCGGTACTACAACGCCAACCTGGTCCGCCACCCGTACTCGGCCTGGTAGACCGCCCACCCACCCGAGGAGCCCCCACCGTGTTCGAAGCCGCCGAGCTCAACCGCAAGATCTCCCGCGAGGTCTACGACGAAGAGGTGCCGCGCCTGCGTGCCGAGCTCCTGCGCGTCCAACGGGAGCTCGCCAAGCGTGCCGACTTCAAGGTGATTTGCCTCATCGCCGGGGTGGACAAGGCGGGCAAGGGCGAGACCATGAACCTCCTCAACGAGTGGATGGACCCGCGCTTCCTGGAGAACAACGCCTTTGGCCGCCCCACCGACGAGGAGCGCGAGCGCCCCTATTTCTGGCGCTTCTGGCGCACCCTGCCGCCGAAGGGAAAGATCGGCATCTACTGCGGCTCCTCGTGGTACAGCCAGCCGCTCCTGGATCGTGTCTACGGCCGCATCTCCGGCGAGGCCTTGGAGGCGAGCCTGGTGCGCATCCGCAACTTCGAAGAGGAGCTGGTGCGCAGCGGCGTCCTCATCCTCAAGTTCTGGCTGCACCTCAACAAGAAGGCGCAGAAGCAGCGGTTGCGCCGCCTGCAACGCGACCCGGAGACCCGCTGGCGGGTGACCGCGCGCGACAAGAAAAACCTGAAGCGGTACGACCGCTTCTGCCTCGCCGCGGAGCACGCCCTGCGCGCCACCGGCACCAGCGGCGCCCCGTGGCGCATCGTCGAGGGCAAGGATGAGCGCTACCGGAGCCTCACCTGCGGCCGGGCGCTGCTCGCCGCCATCGATGGACGCCTCACCGAGGCGGAGACAGGGCCGACGCCGGAGGGGACCACGGTGGCGGTCACCGAGCCGCTCGTGGAGGCGGGGCTGCCGACGATCCTGAGCACCGTCGACCTCACCCAGCGGCTGGACAAGAAGCAATACAAGCGGCGGCTGGAGGGGCTCCAGGGGAAGCTCAACCGCCTCGGGCGGACCGCCTACCGGCGTGGGGTCTCCACGGTGATCGTCATGGAGGGGTGGGACGCAGGGGGCAAGGGGGGGATCATCCGCCGCGTCACCCCGGCGATCGACGCCCGCCACTACCGGGTGATACCCATCGCCGCCCCCACCGACGAGGAGCGCAGCCACCACTATCTGTGGCGCTTCTGGCGCCACCTGCCGCGTGGGGGCCACACGGCGATCTTCGATCGGAGCTGGTACGGCCGGGTCCTGGTCGAGCGGGTGGAGCAGTTCGCCCGCGAGGAGGAGTGGCAGCGCGCCTACGGTGAGATCAACGACTTCGAGGAGCAGCTCGCCGCCCACGGCGTGGTGGTGGTCAAGTTCTGGCTCCACATCGACAAGGACGAGCAGCTCGCCCGCTTCAAGCTGCGCGAGGAGACGCCGTACAAGCGGTACAAGATCACCGAGGAGGACTACCGCAACCGCGAGCGGTGGGACGACTACGAGGTGGCGGTGAACGAGATGGTCGAGAAGACCTCCACCGCCCACGCCCCGTGGAACCTGATCGCCGGCAACGACAAACGGTTCGGCCGCGTCCAGGCGTTAGAGAATCTCTGCGACGCGCTGGCTGCGCGGCTCGAGAAGTAGAGGCTCCCTATCGGTACTCGTGGAGGAGCTGCACGCCGCCGACCGGCGTCACCTGGCGGGCGTAGCGGGCATCGGCGGTGACGAAGAGGCCGCCCTCCACCAGGGCGAGGGCGTGGTAGGCGGCGTCGTAGAAGGTGACGTGGTGGAGCCGCACGAGGTCGATGGCCTGGTGGCGCCACACCTCGCCGGTCTCGCCCTCTTCGAGGTCGAAGGCAACCAGCACCTCCAGCAACGCCTCGGCTTCGTCGGGGAAACGACGGGCGAGGGTATTGCCCACCTCGTAGAGCCACAGGGGCGGCACCTTCAGAGTGACCTCCCCGCGTGTGGCCTCGTCGCGTAGCTGCAGCGCGGCCTCCCGGTCCGCCTCCTCCGGCCCGGGGAGGACCCACTTGAGGAGCACCGAGGCGTCGGGGATAACGACCCTCACCGCGATCGCTCGCGATCCCCCCGGACCCAGGTGACGATCTCGTCGGTGGTGACCGGAGCCATCCGCTCGCGAAGCGCATCCATGCGCCGTGCCGCCGCCTCTCGGCGCCGGATTTGAAACCACGCGTTGAGAGCGTGGTTGACCACTCGGCTCCGCTCTCCCCTCGGGACTCCCTCAAGCTCCGGCCAGATCCCATCGTCGACCAGGATGTTGATACGGTGTGCCATTGGTGTGTACCTCAGGTGTGTATGAATACTACACACTAGAAAGGCGTCCCACTCCGGTCAACCTCCCCCTCTCTGTTTTCGGCGGTCGGCCGAAAACGGTACCGTCCCGGCCATGCCCCTCTTTTCGGTCCAGGGATCGGTCGCCCCCGGCCGGCGGCTCGCCCTCACCGGCGACGACGCCCACCACCTCGCCGGTGTCCTGCGGGTGCGCGTCGGTGAGATGGTGCGTCTTGCCGCCGCCGATTGCCTCTGGTCGGCGCGGGTGGAGTCGGTGGTCCGCGGCGAGGTGGTGGTGCGGGTGGAGGGGGTGGTCGAGCCGGTGTGGCGGCCCCCGCGGCGCGTTCACCTGTACGCGGCGGTGGTGAAGGGCAAGGCGATGGAGCGGCTCATCGCCCACGCCAGCGAGCTCGGGGCGTGCGATCTCACCCCCATCCTCACCGACCACACGGTGGTCCGCGCGAACCCGGCGCGTGCGGCGCGCTGGCATGCGGTGGCGGCGGCGGCGCAGCGCCAGTGTGGCCGACCCGAGCCGTTGGAGATCCACCCGGTGGCACCGCTGGCCGCCTGTCTCGACGATCTCGCCGACGGCCTCGTCGCCCATCCCGGCGGCCCGCCATTGGCCCTGCCCGGTGGCGGCGGCGTGGTGCGCCTGGTCCTCGGCCCTGAGGGGGGGCTTTCGGATGGCGAGGTCACCGCCCTCACCGAGGCCGGGGCCACCCTCTTCGGCCTCGCCGGCTGGACCCTGCGCGCTCCCACCGCCGCCGCCGCCGCCCTCGCCGTCGTGCAGGGGGCGCTGGAGGCGCAGGCACGGGCGACGGAGGACCCGGCGCGCACGACGGAGAGCCAGGCGCGCACGACGGAGAG
>CAZRGD010000071.1:0-9290 GCA_964599505.1 uncultured Nitrospirota bacterium
CGGATTTCGACAGGTTCAACGTCACCCCCGGCGCCAGCCGGATCCTGCGCCAGAAGCGAAAACTCATCTGCCTCCCCGTAACGAAGGTCCTCCACAGTCTGAACATGAAGAGGCATCAAGGGCCACCTTTGCCCCGGCCTTCGGCGGTGCGTCGCCTCTCTCTCGCACCCTTAGGGTGCGGCCAAGCGAAGAGAGGCGCTCCGGTGTTTTGGGAGAAACCCCAGGGAAGGGCTGAGGGGGCACTTCTACGGTCGGTGATCCGCACCGCTACCCTTCGTCCGCTACGAGCGCGCGCAGAACGCCGGCGGCGGCTTCGTGGCATCGGATGTGTCGCCACAAACGCGCTTGCAGGGCGTCCTTCGAAGTGGCGAGTTCGTGGAGGTCACCGTCGGCAAGCCGCGCACCGAGCACCCAAGCGCCGGCATTCAGGTCGCTACCGCGGACGCCGGTCGCGTCCGCAAGCTCCACGAACAGCTCGGCAGAGGGTCCGTAGCCCCGCACCTTGCGCCCCAAGGCCGCGCTCCATATCTCGGCGACTCGCTTGATCCAGATGTCCGCAGGCTGGAAACAGATCCCGGGAGTCTCCTGAAGCTGGTACTGCCGGGCTACGTCTCGTAGGAAAAAACTCGCGATCTTCTCACCGATCCCACGGATCGTCTGAAGGTGTTCTAGCGCGTCTTTGGCTTTGTCCGCCGCGATGAGGGTGCGACTCCAGGTGAGGATGTTGTGGTCATTGTCCACGAGCGACGCAATAAACCGGGTGAGCGGAATGCTTCCAGGTGCCTCGGCAGCATTCAGCGGGTTCCGCTTCGGGTTGACTCCCACCCCCGCCTGGCGTGCCAGCTCCTCGAATCGGTCCCACACGCGCTGCGCGAAAGCCCGATCTGGCCGTGCGACACCGTCCCCGGCAGTCTGGAGCGCCCGTGCCGCGATGGTACGGTAGGCAGGCGCCGCACCCGCTCGCTCGTAGGCGTAGGTGGACGCGAACAGGACCGCCGCCGGGAGCCAGCCCTGTTCGGCACCCTCGAAGTCCTTCGGATAACACTCCGGATTCCAGTAGATCTTGGAGAGTCTGGCCACCGCCCGGACCATACGAAGAACCTCTGCTGAGTATTCGGTCACCTGTGCTCCCCTGGCTCAAGAAATGTAGCGATGCGGTAGCTTGACACCGCAGCGCCCGGCCGGGCTTCCAGTCGCAAACCGTCAGGACTCCAGTCAGGCAGCTACCCGCGAGCGTACATCCTCGACCGCGCCCATGGGATGTCCAGGGTCTCCGTGCCATCCTTCGTGATCGGGATCCAACGACCCACGCTGGCCACGACGGGGTGCCGCGGCCCGGCCGGTGCGGAGGGCATGTCTGTTGCCCCTCGTGTTCCGGATCTGACCGACCAAAATCCTTCAAGGAGGTCCCGCCCATGTCCGACCTTCCGCAGTGCCCCGACCTCCTGCCAGCGTCACTGTCGGACCTGCTCACGGCCCTCGCCCGCGGCTGGGCGGAGAGCCCGGCGCGACCACGGTTGGAGAAAGAGGTCGTGGAGCACTGGGACAACCTGATTGAGGCGTGGTCCCAGGACCCGAACCTGCCCCTTCTCGTCCGGAAGATGTCCGCAGGCCGCGGCCTCCTTCTCCGCCACCACACGGGCCGACACCTCGTACCCACGGACAACAGCCCGGCAAACTGGGTCTTCACGATGGCCTACGCGGGGGTGACGCCCGGTCTGGCGGAGATCCGAGACCTCATCACGCGTGACGAGATTCCTGTCGGGATGGCACTGCGATCGCAAGAACGGGAACACGCTCGGTTCACATGCACTCGCCTGCCACGGGGTAACCCCAACCAGATGGGGTGGAAGATCTGCCACAAAGTCTCCGTGGGCCTACGAACGCGGCAGAACCCTGTGGAAATCGACATCGCTGTCCTCCAGCGCCACTTCCGCCGTTTCTTGTCCCCGTCGAACCTGTTCCTCGTCCCAAAAAATCGCAGCGGCCTCGGGGAGCTACCGGAGCTTACGAGGTTCATGGAGGGAAGATATTAGTCACCACGGCGCCGACATCGAGGGACTGCTTCCCCAACTTCCGTTTCACGAACCGGTCGGCCTCCCGCCGGAAGAGGAGGTGGGGATCCTCACCGATGGCGCTCCCCGCCGTGTGGGACGAGAGCACATTCCCGAGCGCGATAGGCCACCCCAGCGGCGCATCCAGGGCGATCACCGCCGGCCCGCTCGCAGGGAGCCAGCTCGCAATGCGATCCACCAGCGCCGTGGCCCGGTTCCAGCCTCCGCAGAGACCAGTGAACACCGGTCGCCGGAGAACTCGCCGAGGGCAATCCCGACCTTCTTTGCATCCGTCGCGCAGTCGATGCCGATGATGGTCACCACGTGATGTCCTTTCTCCTCCGCGACCGGCGGTGAAACACCTGACGGATCAGTGGGAACACCACCGAGTCAGATCTCCGTAACACTGTCCTCGTCGCCTTCCGAGGTCTTCTCTTCGGCGCCTGGTGTGCGAGAAGCTTGAACTGGTCTCACCAAAGCAAGGAGGAGCATCGCGTGGAGGATTCGATTTGCCTCGGTCGAGTCGAATGTTTCTGGAGGTAGGAATCCGTGACAGACGTTGTTGCGCAGATTCCAACCTCTTGCGTCGGTTAGGAGGACGCGGAGATAGGTAGTGCCGTCCTCTCCAAGAGTCTCCGTGACGGCTGGGTCACGAAGCATCTGGTCTAGCGGGCGCAGGCGGAGTCCGCCGTTGGAGGACTTTCGGTAAATCGAGCCACCTTTCAGTGTAAGAAGGCGCCGAACCGCTGCTTCGATCTCCGGTAACAGCACGCAGGCAGCGACAAGGAAATCACCCTGTAGGTAACCGCCCACACCTCGGGTCAGGATCCGGGACCGGCTCTCCTCAAAGAGAGGAGATTGTAATAGGTAGGCCAATAGATCTTCGGCTCGTGGAGAGAACTTAGAGCGCATGCGATCAAGAACAAGTTCAAGAAATAATGCTTTGAAGCCCATTTGTTCGGCGATATACAGAAGCACCCTTCCTTCTGGATCGTCATCAAGGGGACCCACTTGCGCTACAACACGGCCATCGTGGTCCTGGATGGTGTGTGTGACGAGGGACTGGACTGGCGCTTCTTTCGCGAGATTCTGCACCTCCTTTACCGCCTTGTCCCGGTTGGGGAGAAATTGACCGACAATCCTCATGAGGACCTGGTCTAATTCACCCTCCACCATCGATTCCAGATAGCGCTCCAAGTCTCCCTGCGAAATATTCGTCTTTGTCGAGACGGCAACCATCTCCTCTTCTACGTGGGCTGCCACTTCGCGCAGGCGATGTGCTATTTCATCGGCCTCGTTTTTCATCCCGAAGTCGGAATAGGTCTCGAACACCTTTTTCAGCCAAGCTGATGCCGTGAGTGCTGACGCCGACTCTCCAACGTGTAGGAAAGCATCTCCATATGCACTCAAGACTCGCTTTACGTCAGCCTGTTTTTCGCGGCGCCGATAGTACTTGGCCAGTCGGCGCGCCGCTGGCTCCGCTGAGAATGGGTCGAACGCGCCGTCCTCCGCTGGGTTGGACACACGTGTCAACCTGGCCTCCAAGTCTTGGATGATCTTCTCTTCCTGTTTTTGTGAGAGGCTGATCTTCTTCTGGTCAACAAGGGCGTCGAAGGAAAAGCCCCAGAGGCCAGGAAGGTGGTCGTCGGCAACAGAGTCCTCGTAGTGAATCATCGCTTCGACCACAGACTTGATACGAGTCTTGTCGCTGATGCTGAGAGCTAGGCCGAGGGCACGTCGGAGTTTCTGGATGAGCGCAACCTCATGTTTCACAAGACCGTGTTTGGCTATCTCTATCGTGGAATCGATGACGATGTGAGCCATGTCAACGCTGGGACCGTTTCCGTCAACCTTCTTCGAAAAATCCCACACGAGGTCGGCGTAGCGACTCCTCATGAGCGGATGCACGCATTCCCGTACACGCTTCTCCCAGTATTCGAGAGTGTCCGCGGTCACGAGCTGGATGCTTGGGATTTCAGTCATGTCGCCGTGATCGTTCGCAAATACTGCTTTGGGACCGTAGTAAGTGCCCCAGCCGGATGGTGGATGGTTGTGGTCCTCCATGAAGCTGAAGGCCATCGCCTCGGCTCGGATGGCGGCCTCAAGGTCAGCGGGCACACCTCCGGCATCCCCAAGCTCGCCGGCCAAGCGATTGATCTCATCCGCGATCAGATGTTCGGCCTGCGGCCCCTGGCGTGCCTCGACCCGTGTGAGCAGTGATCTCAAGGGATCGGACTGCTCACCCATCGTGCCCTTGCTCCTCGGCTATCTCCGGCGGGGTCCAGTCGGAGTCGTCGAGGGCCTTCACCCGTGGCCGGAAGACCTTCCGCATGGCTTCGAGCTTCTCCTGCATCCACTGGTGAATCGTCGGCCACGTATTCCGGTCCTTCGAGTCGAAGACCTGGGCGACGCGGATGAAGCTGTACTTCTTCTCCGGCCGTTCCTCCCATTCCAGGGGGAAGCCCAACTCGGCCTCGATCGCCTCGCGCTGGTCGTGGAGCAGGTGGAACCACGCTGGGTGCTCCGACCGATTCAGCTCGATGTGGACCACTGCCTCATCTAGCTTGAAAACCGCGATGAGGTACGCTCCAGACCGCCCAACACCGTATCCTGTCCAATGACCGGGACCCGGTTTCGGAGGCCTGATGCTGGCGTTTTGCTCTCGTAGGTAGTCACCAAACGAGGTCCAATATTCGACCCGGAGTTTCTGAGACGGATTCAGTCCCGCCTGTCCGGTCCGACCGGCCTTCACCGTCCGGCTCCACTCGTTCGGTTCGGCGATCAGGTTGAACTTGGGGGCCATGGGAGAGTCCCCGATCTGCCACAGCTCGATCTCCAGGCCGAAGAACTGGAACCGGTCGTCCGTGATCTCGTTCAGCCAGTCGAGGGCGGCGCGGTGCTCGTCGGTGAACCGCGAGGCGATCCACACGATGGTCACCGCTTCCAAACCAGCGGCGTAGGTGAAGATCTGGCCGAGGTGGCCGTGGTCGGTCCGTTCGAGCTGGTTCTCGATCAGCACCAGGGTGTCATCGGCGGTGTTGCGGCAGAGGATGTCGGCGCGAAAGGGTCCGACCTCCTTCTCCTGCGCCTCCACCTCCAGCTCCAACCCGATGGCGTCACCGAGGAGGGAGATGTTCTCCTCCGCGGCCAGCCACGGAGTGAAGTCGGTGTCCTCCCTTTCCCAGTACCGGTGTAGGTCTAGTTTTTCCAAACGGCTCAGTGGTCCCTGGGTCATCGTTCGATCTCCACGGTTTTTCCGGCCGGATCCCAGCCGTCCGGCTCGTAGCCCTGCTTCCCCGCCCCAGCCTGTCCTACTCCACCCCCAGCGCCTTGAACGCCGCGTCGCGGGGGTCGGAGAAGAAGCCGGTCTGGAACTTGGCGAAGAGCTCGCCGGGGATGGTGGGGATGTCGCTGACACTGGCCATGGGGAGGAGGAGGCGCTTGGCGCCGGCGTCGAAGGCGACCTGGAGGGACTCGGCGAGGTTCTCCACGGGAATGATGCTCCCCCCCAGGCTCATGCTGCCGAGGACCACGAGTTGCGACTGCACCGGCTTGCCGAGGATCCCCGAGCACAGCGCCACAAATGCGGCGAGGGTCATGGCCGTGGTGGGGCCGCTGTTCTGTAGCTCCACCACGTGGAGGTGGAAGTCGTGGTCGCCCGGCTTGGCCGAGGCGCTCACCGCGGAGGCGTTCGCCTTGAAGTAGTCGAAGCCGACCTTGATCGCCTCCTTGGCCGCCGTGTTCGAGCCGAGGCCCGAGAGGGTGATCTTGCCGTTGCCCGGGGTGATCTGGGTCTCCAGCCGGTAGAGACCCAGGTGGCCGCCGCTCCCGACGGCGATCGTGTGTAGGACGCCGGGGCTGAGGGGACCATCGGGGATCAGCGAGCCACCCCCCTGCTCGGGGACGCTGATGAAGGTCTCCTCCATGGTCTCCTGATCGACGTAGGAGAAGTGGACATCGTAGAACTCCATGCCGCCGATCTTCTTCAGTTGCTCCTTCACCCGGCGGCGGCTCTCCAGGGCGTACTCCAGGCACCGCTGCACGGCGCCCTTGTCGTACTCCTCGTGGGGGTAGAGGAGCTTCAGCAACCCCGAGACCGTGTGCTTGACGGCGATCGTGTCCCGTTGGTTCAGGTCGCGGCCGAGCTTGAAGTACTTGTTGATCGCATCGGCGAAGTTTCGCTTGCGCATCTCGCGCATGAAGCCGGCGAGGTAGTCGACGATCAGGCCGTACTGGTTGGTGAAGAACTCCGGCCGCATCTTCGGGATCTCCCAGCCGGGGATGTAGGCGTGGAAGCGGTCGAAGAAGGCCGGGTCGATCATCGGTTCCGGGAAGGGCGCCAGCAGGTGGCTCGTCTTCACCAAGGTGTCCACCGACTGGTCGATGTTGCCCACGAAGACCATCGAGGCCGGGGCGCTGATCGAGTCCCGGCCGCGGGAAAAGGAGCCGCTCGCCATGTAGTCCTTCATGATCTGCACCCCGTCGTTGTCCTTGAACGAGATGCCGGCCACCTCGTCGAAGGCGACCACGTCCCACAGCCCCACCAGCCCCACGGTGCGGCGGGCCAGGTTGTAGAAGAGGTTGGCGACGGTGGTGTGACCCCCCGAGATGAGGATGCTGTTGGGGCTGATCTCCTTGTAGATGTGGCTCTTGCCGGTGCTCCGGGGACCCAGCTCGCAGACGTTGTAGTTGTTCTCCACCAGGGGCACGAGGCGACACAGGAGGTTCCACTTCACCCGCTCCTCGAACTGGGTGGGCTCGTAGCCGCAGGAGCGCAGGAGCACATCGAGCCACTGCTCCTCGGTGAAGTAGCGACGCGCCGCGAACAGCTCCTCCAGGTCCATGGAGGGCATCTGGATCGGCTTCAGCTCCTCGATGACGAAGGGCGAGGAGCGCTGCCCCTCCTCGAAGAAGTACTGCATGGTGATGATCGACCAGATGCCGCCGGCCAGCAGCTTCTCGTACCGCTTCACCGTCCCGGTGGGGATCCCGACCCCCCTAATCCCGAGGTACGAGAACTCCGCCTCGTACACGTCGTGGCGCTCGTTCAGGGTCACCGTCACCTTGTCGATGATCTTCAGGCTGCCGCGCTCGCGGATGGTCGACTTGACCTTCTCCGCCTCGTCGGGCCGCACGAAGTTGTCGGCGAGGACCTTCTTGACCGTCTTCAGCCCCTCCTCGATCACCGCCGGATCGTTCGAGGCGCAGTAGTTCCCGAGGAGGTACTCCAGGACGTAGATGGGGACGTTCGCCCCCTCCTTGATGAGCTTGGTGAGGTCCTTGCGGACCACCCGCCCGGCGAAGTGCTCGTTGAGCAGCTCGTCCAGGCCGCTGTCGATCTGCTGGGTGTCAGAAGTCGAAGTCATCGCTGATGGCCCTGTCGATCACTACGTCCACACGCTGATGCTCGATCCCGCTGTCGGCATCCCGGAGAATCAGGCTGTACTTGCTCTGTTTGTCGTACGGGCGATCCCGGAGGGTCAGGAAGAGCGACTTTTGCCGCTCATCCAGGTTGCCCGAGGTGCTGTCAAAGGTCACGGTCTCGATGCTGGTGACCGGCTCGCCGTCCTCGTACACCGCCACCTTCAAGGTGATCGGCTTCAACCGCTCGCCCACCGGCTCCATCTGCACGAGCCGGAAGCGGTGCTTCTGGGTGGTGCTCTTGTGGCTCGTGCCGAGCCCCTGCACGGTCACCGGGCGAACCTGGGTCCCTTCGCGGCTGCGCCGGTCCTTGCGGTGCTTCACAGTGACCACCGGGACGACGATCTCTTGCAGCATCGCCCCGCCGTGGACGAACCGTGCCCCGCCGCTGAAGTGGAAACGGTTGGCCCCCTTGGGGATCCAGAACTCCATGTCGCCGGCGGCCTGGGCGGTCACCGCCGTCTTCCCCCGCCAGGCGTCATCGTGGTCGGGAAGGTGGTGGCCGAGGAGGTAGCGCTTCTTCGCCTTCACCGTCCCGGCCGGCCTCTCCTCCAGCCGGCTCTTGTCCGTCTCGCCCGGCGGCGTCTCGGTGAACAGGAAGCCGTGGTCGGCGGTGACCACCACGTTGTTGCCGTTGAGGTTGTTGACGATGTAGCGCACCAGGTTGGCCAGCTCATCGATCGCCTTGCGCGCCGCCTCGAAGGTGTCGCCCTCGGTGGCGGCGTGGTCGCCGCGGGAGTCGATCTCGTCGTGGTAGACGTAGACCACCTCCTTGTCCGCCACCAGCGCCCGCCCCTCCTCCTTCTTCATCGCCAGGAGGGCGTCGGCCCGCACCGCCGTGCCGCCGACCCCGGCCAGCACCTCGGCGCGTTGGTCGAGGGAGGCGGTGGCCCTGCCGTCCACCAGGACCTCCCCCTTCGGCGTGTACTCCAGCCGCGTGTGGGGGAGGAGACTGGCCATGCCGAGGGCGGTGTACGACGGGAGGACGCCGAGCTGCGAGCCCAGCTCGGCCTGGAGGCGGTACTGGCGGTTGACCACCCGCACCAGCTCCTCGGCCACCTCGTAGCGCAGGGCGTCGCTGATGATGACGAAGAGGCGCCGTCGCTTCCCCCCCCGGAGGCGCGGGGCGACGCGCTCCTCGAAGAAGCGGTACTGGTTGGGGACCCCGTCGATCGCCCAGCTCTCCAGGAGCCCCGAGGCCACGAACCGCCCCCACGCGAGCCCCAGGCGGGTCAGGTAGTCATTGCAGTAGCTCGCCTCCACCTCCTCGCGGAGCGGCTTCAACAGATCCCACCCCTGCGACTCCGCCTGGTCACCGTTCTCGCAGAAGTGGCGGTAGAGCTGGTCGAAGCGGTACAGCTCCTCCTCGTAGGCCCGATACATCGCCGCGGCCGAGTCGAACTCGAAGCCTCCGCGAATCTCGCTCCGCAAGGTGAAGAGGTCGGCGGCCACCGCGATCGCCTCGTACACCGCGTGGCGGGCGCGGCGCGGCGCCTCGTCCACCGAGAGCGACGAGACCCAGTGGCCGTCCTGCCGGCGGGCGACCACCGCGCGGATCTCCTCCGCATCGACGGCCTCGTCACCGGCGCGCACCCGCTCCAACAGCCCGCGGACGATCGCCCCCTCCACCTGGCGGAAGGTCATCACGTCGAGCAACGCCTCCACCGGCAGGCCGTGGAGCAGGTCGTCGATCCCCAGCCTCGCCGCCACCTCCTCGGCGAGGCGGTTGTAGCTCGCCGCCTTGCGGCTGCTGTCCCGCCAGTGGTCGAGGCAGACGACGGCGTTGGCCGCCCCGGAGCGCGGCAACAAGAGGCC
>CAZRGD010000072.1:0-3374 GCA_964599505.1 uncultured Nitrospirota bacterium
GTGGCGATGTGGCTCTCCGCTGTGTGTGTGGCGCAGCGTGCTGGGGGAGGTGAGAGGAGGGTGGGTGTGGCGACGGACGACGCCGCGCCGGCCGGGCGGTGGGGACCGGCGGCGGCAGCCTCCCGGCCCACTGGGTGATCCACACGGTGGGGCCAATCTACCGCGACGGAAGCCATGGCGAGGCCGCCACCCTCGCTTCGTGCTACCGCGAGAGCCTCGCCGCCGTTCCTTTCGTGGCTTGCGGCCTCTCCCCACCCACCAGCAGCGGATCGGGCACGACCCCCATGGGGTCGACGCGCTCCAGGTGGTCACGGCCCGGGTAGGCGCGCTGGGTACCGGGTACATCGACCTTCGGGCCGGTGAGCCAGGCGGTCCCCGGCGCCCCCACCACCACCCAGCCGTAGATGAGGGCGCCGATCAGGACGACGGTGGCGGGAAGCCAGCGGTAGAGGCGTCGCGAGATTAGGACCATGGGCGCAGTGTCACCCGCCCGCTACGACAATACTCCCTATTACCATGGGGAATACGGGAGACACGGGGAAGGCTCGGGGGGCACGAAGGGCCTGGATCGGCCTCCGGGGCGGGGCGAACCCGGCCCAACGGGCCGGCCGCGCCCGCGGCGCGGATCGGGGGTACAACCCCCTCCTACCGCACCTCGCTCGCCGGGGGCAGGAGGATGCGGACGGTGGTCCCCTCGCCGGGCTCGCTGGCGAGGGTGACGCGGCCGTCGTGGGCGGTGATGGTCTCCAGGACCATGGAGAGGCCGATGCCGAGGCCGCCGCCCTGAAAGGCGGTGGCGGAGGTGTGGTGGTGGTCGGTGTCGGCGGTCTCGTAGAAGGCGTCGAAGACGAGGCGCTGTTGCTCCGGGTCGATCCCTACACCGGTGTCCTCGACGAGGATCTCCGGCCCCTCCTCGCCCCCCTCCCGCGATTGCCAGGCGTCGAGGCGCAGAGTGACGCGCCCGGCGTCGGGGGTGTACTGAATGCCGTTGCGCACGAGCTGGCGTATCGCGCGCCGGAGACGCGCCTCGTCGGCAGGATACCCCTCCCACGCCGGGCCACCCGCCACCAACTCCACCGCCACACCGCGCTGTACCGCCTCCGCCGCCATCTCGTCCACCACCGCGGCGAGGAGGTCGCGCAGGCAGACCGCATCGAGGTCGAGGGTGGTGGCCCCCTGGCGCGCCTCGGAGAGGTCGTGCATCCCCTCGACGATCTCCCGCAGGGAGCGGGTCACCTCGCCGAGCTTCTCCAGAAGCTCGTGCTGTTCGCCCGGGTCGAGGTCGAGGTCACCGAGGAGGAGGTCGGTGACCGCGGTGAGGATGGTCACCGGGGTCTTCAGCTCATGGCTGGTGATGGCGAGGAATTTCTCTTTGAGCAGCGAGAGCTCGCGCAGGCGGGCGTTGGCCTGGCGCAGCTCCTCGTTCTCGACCCCGAGGCGGCGCTTCTCCACCTGTCGGTCCAGCAGCCGTTTCACATCGCGCAGGGAGAACGGCTTGACCAGGAAGTCGTAGGCGCCGGCACGCAGGGCGTCGACCGCCGACTCGAGGGTGCCGTGGCCGGTGGCGACAATGACGTCCACGTCGGGGAGCTCGGCGCGCACCGTCTCCAGGACCCGCTGGCCGGGCAGGCCGGGCATGGAGAGGTCGGTGACCACCAGGTCGAAGGGCTGGCTGCGCGCCAGCTTGATCCCCTCGGTGCCGTTGGCGGCAATCACCGCGTCGTGGCCAAGCTTTGGCAGGAGCTTGCGCCAGTAGCTCTGGATGGCAGCGTCGTCGTCAATCGCCAGGACCCGCAGGCAGACCGCGTCACTCATGACGCCATCACCTGGTGGATGACGCCGCGCAGGGCCTTGGCGTTGAAGGGCTTCTGAAGGAAGGGGAGCTTATGGTCACGGACGTACTGCTCGACAACCCGGTCGATGGCGCCGGTCATAAAGACGACCTTCGACTTGAGCTTGGAGCGCGCGCCGGTGAGGGACTCATAGATCTGGATACCGGTGGTGTCGGGAAGCATGTAATCGAGGAGGATGAGAGAAAAATCGCGCTCCGCGAGGCGCTCCATCCCTTCGGCACCATTCACCGCGATCTCGACCGGATAGCCGAACCCCTGGAGGACGCGCTGGAGCCAGGTACGGATGTGGCGCTCATCGTCGATCACCAGGACCGGGCCGGTAAGCGAGATCTCCGGGATCACCGCCGAAACGGCGGGCTCGGCATCCGCCTCGACATCCTTCTTGTCCACCGGAAGGGGCAACCAGACGGTGAAGGTGGTCCCCTTGCCGACTACCGACTCCACCTGTAGCCGCCCGCCGTGGCCCTCCACCGCCGCCTTGGTGATCGACAGGCCCAAGCCGGTCCCCTCCCCCTCCCCCTTGGTGGTGAAGAAGGGGTCGAAGATGGAGCCGAGGACACGGGCCGCGATGCCGCGTCCGGTATCCGTCACGTCGATCGCCACCTCACCCTCCACCACCCGGGTCGCCACCGTGAGGTGCGCCTCGCCATCCGCGCCGGCCATCGCCTGCACGGCGTTGTTCACCAGGTTGAGGAGGACCTGCTGGATCTGATGCATATCGCCGTACAGCGCCGGTAGGTTCGGGTCGAAGCTCCGCTGCACCTCCACCCTGACCTGACGCAGGCGGTAGCCCATGAGGTCGATGACCGCGTCGATGGTGGCGTGGAGGTCGAAGAAGTCGCGCCGCCCCTCCTCCTGGCGGACGAAGCCAAGGAGGTTGGAGACGATCTTTCCCGCCCGATCCGCCTCGCTGTAGATGAAACGCAGCGACGACTCGATCTCGGGAGAGAGATCCCCCTGAGAGAGGAGCATCTCGGCGTAACCGGAGATCCCGGTCAGGGGGTTGTTCACGTCGTGGGCGACACCGGAGACCATCAGGCCAATGGTGGAGAGCTTGTCCGCCTGGATGAGCTGCATCTCCAGCCGCTTGCTGCGGGTCGTGTCGTGGGCGAAGCCGCGCGACAAAAGAAAACTGTCGTCGTCGTTACGCACCGCCGAGGCGCGGATCTCCACGTCGAGGAGGCTGCCGTCGCGGCGCACGAACTGGGTGGCAAGCTCACCGCGTCCCGTCTCCCGAATCCGCCGCAGGTAGTCCGCGACCCGCTCCCCCTGGTCGTCGGGGCAGACCGAGGAGAGCGGCTTTTGGAGGAGCTCTTCGAGGGTGTAGCCGAGGGTCTCGAGCTGAGTCCGGTTGACAGTGAGGAAGCGCCCCTCCTCGTCGAGTTGGTGAATCATCTCCGGGGCGCCTTCGATGAGCTCGCGATAGCGCCGCTCCGAGGCCATCAGCTCACCGGTGCGCGCCTCCACCAGCCGCTCCAGATCGCGCCGGTACTGCTCGTTCTCGTTGTAGAGGTGATACCG
>CAZRGD010000072.1:3474-9282 GCA_964599505.1 uncultured Nitrospirota bacterium
CCAGCCGCTCCAGATCGCGCCGGTACTGCTCGTTCTCGTTGTAGAGGTGATACCGCTCCACCGCCCGATCGACCACCCGCAACAGGGTCTCGCGGCGGATCGGCTTGGAGACGTAGTCGTAGGCGCCAAGGCGCACCGCCTCCACCGCCGTGTCGAGGTTGGGCTCGCCGGTAATCGCGATCACCGGCACCCTCGACCCCCGCTCGTGCATGCAGCGCATGAGCTCGATGCCGCTGCCGTCGGGGAGGATCATGTCGGTGAGGATCACGTCCCACTCCTGTGCCCCGCACTGCTCGGTACCGCCGGCGAGGTCGGCGGCGGTAGAGACCTCGTACCCCTCCCGTTCGAGGATCAGCGACAGGGTCGTCCGGATCGACGCCTCGTCATCCACCAGCAAGATCTTCCCGCGGTTCACCGGTTCTCCTCCCAGCGCGGGATCACCAGACAGATCCGCGCGCCGCCCTCCTCGCCCTGCTCGGCGAAAATTCGCCCGCCCCACTCGCCCACGTCACGTCGCGCCTGGGTAAGGCCGAGGCCGAGGCCGCTGCGTCCCGAGCGGCGAGTAAAGAAGGGGTCGAAGATGCGTGCCAGGTCCTCCTCGGCGATCCCGACGCCGCTGTCCTCCACCACCACTTGTACATCACCGCCGCCCTCCGTCGCCACCTCGCGCGCCGACAGGCGGATCCAGCCGCGCCCCTCCCTGCCGCGGCACCGCGCCTCGCCCACCGCCCAGCGGGCGTTGGAAAAGAGGGCGACGAGGACCTGCTGGAGCTGGTGGGCCACGGCCCGCACGGTTACCAGCCCATCCGGAATGTCAACCACCAGGTCGATCTGCTCGCGGCCGAGGCTGTGGCGCACCAGGGCGCACGCCGCCTCCACCGCCGAGGGAAGTACCGTCGCCGCGGGCGGCTGCGGGTCACGCCGGCCGAGGGAGCGAAGGTGGCGCAGGAGCGCCGCGATCCGCTCCCCCTCCTCGATGATCACCCCCATCCACTCTGCCACCGGCGAGTCCTTGGGGAGCTCCTCGCGTGCCAGGTCGGCGTAGTTGATGATCCCCATCAGGGGGTTGTTGATCTCGTGCGCCATGCCGGTGGCCAGCTCGCCCACCGAGGCGAGACGCGCCGACTCCTCGGTAGCGACGCGCATCCGCTCTCGCTCGCGCTCCGAGGCGATCCACTCGCTGATGTCGCGCGCCACCACCAGGGCGCCTCCCTCCGAGCCGCTACCGGCGAAGGGGAGGACGGTGATCAAACACGGCACCGCGCGGGCGCCGAGGGAGAGGCGCAGGTCGTTCCGCTCCCCCGCGCCGGCGGCGTCGACCGCTGCGGCGATCTGCTCGCCCGCTTCGCCCTCGAAGAGCGCCGACACCGACTCGCCGACACCGTCGTGGCCCAACAGGTCGCGCGCCGGGGTGTTGTGCTCCTCCACCCGGCCGCCGCTCCCCACCAGCCACAGAGGATCGGGGAGGACCGCGAGGAGCCGCTGGTGATGGTCACGCGCAAGGCGCAGGCGGTCGAAGTGGCGCGCCCCCTGCAGGCCGCCGGAAAGAAACCGGGCGAGCAGCCGCACGCACTCCACCAACGCCGCGCCCGTCTCGCCCGCAGGCACCGCGCACACCCCGCCGAGCACCCGCTTCCGGTAGGCAATCGGCGCGAAGACGATCTCCTCCGGTGCCCCGTCGGGGAAAAGGGGATCAGCCACCCGCGAGTCGATGACGAAGAGCCCCGCCTCGCCACCGAGGGCGATCCGGCCGCACACCCCGGCGCCCCCCTCCACCCGCCTCCCCTCCAGCCGGTTGGCGCCGTGCCCCGCCGCCGCCGCCACCACCGCACCGGCACCGTCGCGATCCAGCACCGGGATAAAGGCGGTGGCCACCCCCAGCCCCTCCACGAGCTGCTCGACGGCGCGTGCCAGCAGGCGGGAGGCATCGAGCTCGCGCGACAGCTCCTCCACCACCCGCTGGGCAAAGCGAATCGGGGTGTCGTCCTCCACCTCCTCCTCCTGCAGACAGACGAGCCAGCCGGCGCCGAGACCAAGGCCGCCGATCCCGCCGTCCGCCCGTGCCTGCAATCGGTAACCACGCCACTCCCCTTCCGGGGTCCTTACCCTGCAAGTCACCGCCGGTCGCACTCCTTCCTCCGTCGCCGCTCCCAGGATGGAGACCAGCGCGGCGCGCTGGTCGGGATGGATGAGCTCCGCCAGCGCCCCGCCCGCGATCCCGACCCGCGACCGCCACGCCTCGTTGCACTCGACGACCCGCCCCCCCTGCTCGACCCAGGCGGCGGCGACGGGGAGCAAGTCGAGGGAATATCCCGAGTGCGTCGCGATAGAGGGATCGGCCATGGGGATGAGAGGCGCGGCGTGGACCGCACGAAGGGAGTATGGCGATGAGGCTATCACGCCGCGGGCGGCGTAGGCACAACCTACGGGATGAAGCCGTCGTTGGAGCCATCGAAATCGGGATCAGGATCGGGATCGGGATCGGGATCGGATCTCGTCCCATCCCCTGCTCCCGCCGGTGGACCGCCGTCCAGGATGCCTCTATCTACGACCCGTATCGTGGACCAGCGGCAGGGGGCCGATTTCGATCCCGATAGCGATCCCGATTTGGAGCCGACGATCTTGGGCGGCGCCCTCTGGTTTGACCCCCTCGTCGGCGCCTGGGTACGCTTCGTCTCCACCCAGCAGGAGGACTCATGGCCACGGCCCACATTCTGGTGGCCGACGACGAGCTCGCCCCCCGAAGCATCCTCGAGAACCTTCTTACCCGTGAGGGGTACGAGGTGGTGGCGGTCGAGGATGGGGAGGCGGCGCTCGCGCAGCTCAACGAGCACCACTTCGACCTCCTGATCACCGACCTGCAGATGCCCAAGGTCAACGGTCTGGAGCTCCTGCGCGAGGTGCAACGCGCCGGCGGATCCACCCTCTGCATGGTCCTCACCGGCCACGGGAGTATCGAGAGCGCCATCGAGGCGATGCGCACCGGCGCCTTCGACTACCTCACCAAGCCATTCAAGGGCGACGGCCTGCGCCTGCAGGTCCAGCGTGCCCTGGAGTACGGCAAGCTGCAATGCGAGAACCGCAACCTCCGCCGTCAGGTGCGCGACAAGTACAAATTTGCCAACCTGGTGGGCGACTCACCGGAGATGCAGCGGATCTACCGCACCATCGGCAAGGTGGCCGACTCCGATGCCACCGTCCTTATCGAGGGGGAGAGCGGCACCGGCAAGGAGCTCCTCGCCCGCGCCATCCACTTCAACAGTGGCCGCGCCCACCGTCCCCTGGTACCGATCAACTGTGGCGCCATTCCCAAGGACCTCCTGGAGAGCGAGCTCTTCGGCCATGTAAAGGGCGCCTTCACCGGCGCCACCACCTCGCGTCCCGGCCGCTTCGAGCTCGCCGACGGTGGTACCCTCTTCCTCGACGAGATTGGCGACATGAGCCCCGACCTGCAGGTGAAGATCCTGCGCGTTCTCCAGGAGCAGGAGTTCGAGCGGGTCGGCGGCACCAAGACCCAGAAGGTCGACGTGCGCGTCGTCGCCGCCACCAACAAGGAGTTGGAGAAGGAGGTGGAGACGGGCCGCTTCCGCGAGGACCTCTATTACCGCCTCAACGTCATCCCGATCACCGTGCCCCCCCTGCGGGACCGCACCGGCGACATCCCGCTCCTCATCCACCACTTCCTCGCCCTACAGAACGAGCGGCGCTCCACCGACCATAGCCTCACCGAAGAGGTGGTGGAGATCCTCTGCGGCTACCCCTACCCGGGCAACGTGCGTGAGCTGGAGAACCTGATCGAGCGGCTGGTGGTCCTCGCGGACGGGCCGGTGATCGGCGTCGACGAGCTGCCGAAGAAGATCCGCAGCAGCCCGCCCCACGCGGGGGGAATCCCCGTCACTATCCCCGCCGACGGACTGGTGCTGAAGGAGGTCCTGGAGGAATTGGAGCACCACATCATCGACCAGGCCCTGGAGCGGTCGGATGGGGTGAAAAGCAAGGCGGCAAAGCTCCTCGGGCTCAACCGCACCACCCTGGTGGAGAAGCTGCGTAAACGCGAGATGCTCGACGAAACCCCGGCGGGACCGTCAGCCGGGTGACGGGCTAGACCCCCGACCGAACGGGGCAAGCCTCGATTTGGCGGCGGGGCAACCCCTGATCCGGTAGGTAGTTACCTCCCACCGGGGGAAATCGAGGTGGGTGGCACGTTGCTTGCGTAAGCGAGGACGAGTGACCATGCGTGCCCTCCTCCTCCTTACTCTCCTCGCCTCCCTCCTCCCCCCGAGGGTGTCCGCCGCCGTTGCGGCCGCGACCGACGTGCCAAGCGCCGCCCTGTGGGCGGCGGTGAGCGACCGCTTCGCCGAGGCGACCGACGCCACCGTCCGCGCGGCCCTCACCGACCCCCTGCCGCCGCCACCGCTGCTCCTGCCCGACAACCTGCCTGCACCGGACGCTGAGCATTGGGCGGAGGCGCCACAGGCCATCCAGAAACAGCTTCAGGACGGCCTCTTGCGCACCCAGGAGCGCGACTACGGCGCCGCCATCGAGGCGTTCACCACCATTCTCAACCACGACGCCCGCACCCCCCTGGGCGCCGAGGCGGCCTACCAGCGCGCCGCCGTGGAGGTGGCACGGGTCACCTCCCTCACCCCGGACCGGCCGCAGCCGGCGATCGACGCCGCCGTCCTCGCCGTGGCGCTCCACCCGGACCACCCGGCTGCGCCCCTCGCCCTCTTCACCCTCGCCCACCTCTACGACCAGATCGGCGATACCGCCGCGGCGCTGGCCTACCTCCACCGCGCCGCCGCCACCTTCCCCCACCATCCGCTCGCGCCGCGCATCCGCTACCAGGAGCTTCGCCTCCTGGAGCGCGAGGGGGCGTGGCTCGACGCCTTTCGCCTCGCCGAGGAGATCTCCGCCGCCTACCCGGACAAGTGGGTCGCGACCCTGGCCCGCCTCGTCTACCTCGACCACGCCATCGCCGCCGGCGACGCCGCCAAGATGGTGAACGACTACCAGCTCTTGCAGGAGGAAAAAGTCGACTGGAGCCGCCTCACCCGCTACCGCTACGACCTCTTTCGCGCCGCCCTTGCGCGTGGCCTGGACGGCCTCGCACGCCCGCTGCTCACCTCCCTGCGCCAGGATCTCAGTGGTGAGGCAGCCGCGGCGCTGCTCATCGCCTGGGGTGACAGCCACCTCCGCCGCGGTGACCGGCGTACCGCCCTCACCGCCTACAAAAAGGTGGAGGTCGAGCATGGCCGCACCGCCATGGCCGACCTCGCCCGCCTGCGCACCATCCAGCTCCTCTACCCGACCACCCCGCGGCTCGGCCGCCTGCGCCTCACCGCCCCCCTGCGCTCCCTCATCCACCAAAAGGGGAGGCCACGCCTCCAGCAACTCGCCAACAACGTTTGGCTCGGTCTCCTGGTGGACAGCGAACGGTGGGAGATGGCCCTGAGGCGCCTCGACCGCCGTCCGCTCGCCGAGCCCGACCTACGCGAGCAGGGGTGGTACGAACCGCTCTACGGCGCGCTCTTTTCCCGCATCTGGACCGGCCGCCTCAGCGACCGCCCCACCGATCTTCTGGAGCTCTTCGACACCTTCACCCGCCGGCAGCACAGCGTCGACACCCTCACCCCGGCGATGACCCGGCAGGTGGCGGAGGCCCTCGTGAACCAGGGCTACCTCGAAGGGGCGGCGACCCTCATGGCCCACGTCACCGCCCGGCCTGACGCCGACACCGAAAGCCGCCTGCGCCGGGTGGAGATCCTCATCACCGCCGACGACCCGGCGGCGCGCAAGCAATGGGAC
>CAZRGD010000073.1:0-9256 GCA_964599505.1 uncultured Nitrospirota bacterium
GTCGATGGTCGCCCGCAAAGCGCCGACCTCCAGATCGACGGCAGCGTGGCCGCCGTGGATCCGCGCCTGCACCTCGATGCCGGCCAGGAGAAGGGCGGAGTTGTCGCCGAAAAAGAGCGCCGCCTCGCCGCCGGTCACCTCCACCACCGCCGGCGGCGACCCCACCGGCGACCGCGGGATCAGTGCTGCCAGCGCCGCCGGCTCGGTACAACTCAGGGTGGGATGGTGGAGGTGGAGACGGGCGAGGCGAAGGTGGTGGTGGAAGAGGGGTGCGACGGCAAGGTCGGCGACCAGCTCCTCGATCCGCACCTCCCCCACCCCCTCACGCGCCAGCGACAGGTCGTCCACCACCAGGCGCAGGCGCAGCAGGTTGAAGCGCACCCCCCCCACCACCACCTCGGCGTCGAGGCGCGGTGCCAGCCACACCCCGAGGCGTGGCGCGGCCACGACGCTGAAAACCTCCGTGGAGAGGAGGTAACCGCCGCCGAGGAGGAGAAAGAGGACGCCGAAGAGGGCGCGGAGGAGGAGCCTGCCCATGGAAAAGTGCAGTGTTGCCGACGGCGCAGGGAGGAGCGTGTGGACAACCGTGTGGACAAGAGGGCTGTCAGTCGAGCACTGCTTGAGGAATCGAGGCTAACCCATTGATGCACTCGTAACACATTGGTTTATAAAGACGAAAACAAAATAGAGGTAATCCCCATTGCTGGCCCGTGGCACCACGACCCTCGCCATGGCAGCACCTTATCTTCGTTATCCAGCGGTTATCCACAAGGTGTACACGGGCGGACGTGGCCTTTTCACCGGGAAGTACGGAGAGAAAACAGGCACCCGGGTCCAATGGTCATTGACTCAAATTAAACCGACCGATGGCAGCAATCCGTACTGGAGATCCCGGCAGGCGCTCATCCCCCACCGGGGTCGCCACCCGGCGCGTCCGCCGCCTCCACCCGCAAGTGGTGGCGCTCCAGCAACATCCCCTCGGCGTCCCACAGACGGGCGACCGCCAGGAGGTAGGCGGTACGCGACGCCACATTGCGCTCGCGTGCCTCGGTGAGGTCACGCTGCGCCTCCAGGACATCGTGGGGGGTGGCGACACCCACACGGAACTTCTCCTCCTCCGCATCGAGACGCGCCGCCCACGAGGCCACCGCCTTGGTGGTGGCGGCGATCCGTCGCGTGCTCGTCGCCACCTCGCGGCAGGCGGTCCGCACCGCCACCACCACCGACGCCGCCGCCTGCCGCAGCGCCAGATCCGCCTGCCGGTGGCGATGGTGCGCCTGCTCGGCGGCGGCGCGGCCGGCGCGATTACCCAGGGGGTAAGAGAGAGCAAGGCCGACACCGTAAGAGAGGAAGTCACGGCGACCGAGTTGATCGGCGAGCTCCTGGACCTGTTGATCACCGGTGAGGCCGCCGACCCCCACACGGCCGGTGAGGGCGAGGTCAGGGAGGCGCAGGTTGTCCGCCCGCGCCGCCTCCAGACCGCGCTGCTCCCGCGCCAGGCGGGCGAGCACCAGGTCGGTGCGGTGGGTTTGGGCGCGGGCGAGGGCGACCTCGAGGTCCGGCTGCTCCGCCACGATCGGCGGCAGGGGCGCCGGCAGCGGCCGGAGGTCCCAGCTCTCGTGCGCCTCCGTCCCCACCCCGGTCACCTGCAGGAGGCTGTCCTGGGCGTCGGCGAGCCCCTGCTCCGCCACCGCCACCCCCTCCTCGCGCAGGGCCACCTCCGCCTCCGCCCCGAGCCGCTCGAAGGGGGGCAGCCCTCCTACCCGCACCCGCTCAGCCACGTTTTCCTCCAGGGAGCGCGCCAGCTCCCGGGAGGCGCGCGCCACCTTCAGCTTCTCGCCCGCCTCCACCAGGTGCCAGTAGCTCTCCTCGGTGGCTAGCACCACCTCCTCCATCGCCGCCCGCAGGCGCACCGCCTCCACCTCGCTCGCCACTCGCGCCAGACGCACCGGAGTCAGGTTCACCGCGGTGCCCCCGCCGCGCAGGAGCGGCTGGGTGAGGGAGAGGTCGAGGGCGGCATCGAAGCGCGGGTTGAGGGTGGAGAAGGGAAAGTTGTCGCGCTGGCGATCGCCGGTGAGCTTCAGGCTCGCCTCGGTGCCGAGGGCGAAGCGGTGGGCGAGACCGAGGGAGAGGTTGACGGACTCCCGGGTGGTCCCGAACAGATCCGAGGCGGTAGGAGTCTCGGTGTGGTCGAAGTCGACGCCGGCGGTCACCGTGGTATCGAAGTCGGCCGCCGCCTTCACCTCCGACGCCTTGGCGATCGGCAGCGCCTCCACCGCCAGGGCAACCCCGAGGTTTCGCGCCACCGCCCACTCCACCGCCTCCTCCATCCCCACCGGCCGACTCACCGGCGCCGCCGCTGCGGTCGTAGACCCGAGCGTGGCCACACAGCAGAGGAAGAGGGTGAGCCGCACCATCGGTCGAGTATCAACGACCCAGGGGCGGCGGGCGAGGGGGGGGCGATCCGACCAGGAGTGGAGCCGCTCCAGTCGTAGGCGAGAAATGTCGGGAGAGGAGCTCGGAACCGGCCTTGGATGGCGAGGAGAGTCGGTGCTCACCACTCCGACGAAGAATTGAGGACGCCATCCCTCCGGTCTACCTCCCCCTCTGCGTCTTGGCGTCTCTGCGCGAGAATCCAGCCGACGATTATGGGCCGACCGCTGACAGCTGACAGCGCCCCCCGCCCCCCGTAGACTCGCGCGCCCATGGTCGCTCCCCTCCCCCGTCGCGCCTTCACCGACCTCCACGACTTCGTCCACGCCCTGGAGGCGGCGGGTGAGGTGATCCGCGTCCCCTACGAGGTGGACCCGGTCCTGGAGATCGCCGCGCTCGCCGACCTCCAGTGCAAGGCCCCGGGCGGCGGCAAGGCGCTGCTGTTCGAGCGGGTGAAGGGGTCGCCGTGGCCGGTAGCGATCAACCTCTTCGGCTCGCGCACACGCATCTGCATGGCCCTCGGGGTGGAGTCCCTGGAGGAGCCGGGGCGGCGGATCCTCGATCTCATCGAGCCACCCGCCGCGGGGCTGGCCGCCCTCAAGTCCCTGCCGCGCCTGCGCCAGATCGCCCACTTCTTCCCCAAGCGGGTGAAGAGCGCGCCGTGCAAGGAGGTGATCGACCGGGAGCCCGACCTCACTGAGCTGCCGGTGATCACCGCCTGGCCCGACGACGGCGGCCCCTTCATCTCCTTGCCGCTCGTCTTCACCCGCTCGCCCGCGGGCGGGCCCCCGAACGTCGGGATGTACCGGATGCAGCTCTACGACCAGCGCACCACCGGGATGCACTGGCACATCCACAAGCACGGCGCCGCCCACCTGCGCGATGCCGCCCGCACGGGTGAGCCCCTGCCGGTGGCGGTCGCCCTGGGCGGCGACCCGGCGATGATCTACGCCGCCACCGCGCCCCTGCCCGATGACCTCCCCGAGGTCGCCTTCGCCGGGTTTTTGCGCAACCGGTCGGTGGAGATGGTGGAGGCGGAGACGATCCCGGGTCTGCTCGTCCCGGCGCACGCCGACTTCATCCTCGAAGGGTTCGTGGAGCCGGCGGAGACGCGCGTCGAGGGGCCGTACGGCGACCACACCGGCTACTACTCCCTCGCCGAGCCGTACCCGGTCTTCCACGTGACCTGCGTCACCCGCCGCCGCGACCCGCTCTACCCGACGATCATCGTCGGCCGCCCGCCGATGGAGGACGACTGGCTCGGCAAGGCGACCGAGCGGATCTTCCTCCCCCTGATCCAGCTCCAGCTCCCGGAGGTCGTGGATATCCACCTCCCCTTCGAGGGGGTCTTCCACAACCTGGTCCTGGTGTCGGTAAACAAGCGGTTCCCGGGCCACGCGCGCAAGGTGATGCACGCCCTGTGGGGGCTCGGCCAGATGCAGTTCGCCAAGTGCATCGTGGTGGTCGACGGCGACGTGGACGTGCAGCGGCTCGGCGAGGTCGCCTTCCGGGTGGCGAACAACGTCGACTGGAAGCGCGACATCAGCGTCGTGGAGGGGCCGCTGGACGCCCTGGATCACGCCAGCCCCCACCCGCGCTTCGGCGGCAAGATCGGCATCGACGCCACCCGCAAGCTCCCCGAGGAGGGCCACCCGCGCGAGTGGCCCGGCGACCTCGCCCACGACCCGGCCCTGGTCGCCAAGCTGCGCGAGGGGTGGGCGGCGGCGGGGCTGGAGCCCCTGGCCTAGGAGCCTGTCGGGCTTACGCACGATCTACTGCGGAAAATGTGAATCAACGATCGTGGCCGGGGCAACACGGTTTGCGCAGTGGCCGCCCGCCTCGTGAAGCTCAGCGATGGCCGAGGTCACCCTTGAAGAGCTCATCGCCCACCTCGGGGTCGACCCGGCACGCCCTCGCTTTGCCGGCGTCGACCTCTCGGGTGTCGACCTCTCGGGGCTCGTCCTTACCGGCCTCATCTTCCGCAACGCGCGGCTCATCCAGGCCGATCTATCGCGCTGCAACCTCACCGGCGCCGACCTCTTCCGCGCCCGCCTGAGCGGCGCGCGGCTGGTGGAGGCGACGCTTACCGAGGTGGTCCTCGGCTGGAGCCACCTGGAGGGGGCGGATCTCACCGGCGCCCGCCTCGATGGCGCCGACCTCCTCGACGCGCTCCTCCCCGACGCCCGTCTCACCGGGGCGTCGCTGGCGAACGCCTGCCTGCGCAACTGCGACCTCACCACCGCCCACCTGGGGGCGGCGCGTCTCGTCGGCGCCGACCTGTCGCGCACCACCCTGCGCGGTGCGGACCTCACCGCCGCGGATCTTACCGGCGCCGACCTGGTGATGGCCGACCTTACCGGCGCCAACCTCGCCGGTGCCCGCCTGGCCACCGCCCGCCTGCGCGGCGCCCAGCTCGTCTCCGCCAACCTGGAGGGGGCGGACCTGCGCGACGCCGACCTCTCCGCCGTCCGCCTCGACCGCGCCTCCCTCGCCGGCGCCGACCTCACCGGCGCCAACCTCGCCGGTACCGACCTGTCCCGGGCGGAGGGGGTGGGGTAGCCACCGGCCGGGTGCCGCGTCAACGCGGTGCCACTACCTTGAAGGTAAGGCTCGCTCCCCTTTCCGCCCTCCTCGCTTTGCGCTACACCACCCTCTGCGGGTCGATCGGTGAATCTTCGCGGAAAGGTAGGGACGATGGTGCGGTGGGGGTGGCTGGTGGTGGCGATGGCGATGGCGGCGCCTGGACCGGCACCGGCCACCCCGGTGACCGCGGCAGCAGAGGCGGGACAGTACCGGCCGGTGGTGGAGACCCAGGCACGGGTGGTCGCCAACCGTGAGACCACCCTCACCGCCCCGGTGGCGATGGCGGTCACCTCGGTGGCGGTGGAGGTGGGGGCACTGGTGGCCAAAGGGGAGCGCCTCGGCCGCGTCCGTGCACCGGAGCTCGCCGCCCGCCGGGCGCGAGTCGCCTCACTCCAGCGCGCCCTCTCTCTCGCCCGGAAGAGTGCACGGTCGGTGACGGAGTCGGTGCGCGAGGGGGCGGCGACCCGCGCCGACGCCCTCACCGCGCAGGCGGCGGTGGCCCGGGCGGAGGCGGACCTCGCCGGGGCGAGGGGGCGGGTGGCGGAGGTGGTCGCCGCCCTCGGCGGGAGCAGGCCGAGCCCGGACGGTGAGGAGAGCGGCGCGGCGCCGGTGATCGCCCCCTTCGCCGGGGTGGTGACGCAGCGACCCTCCCCCGGCGCCCACCTCGCGGCCTCCACTCTCCTCTTTCACCTCGCGGCGATCGACCCGGTCGACCTGGAGGTGGCGGTGGCGAGGGGAGAGCTTCCGGCGTGGCAGGGGGGCGAGGTGGTCGTCCGGACCGCCACCGGCGAGCGGCCCGCACGCCTCGTCGCCCCGACGCCGCGGATCGACCCCACGACCGGTCTGGCCCTGCTGCGCCTGCGGCTCGCCAACCCGGACCACGCTCTGCTCCCCGGCGGTTGGTGCGCCGTGCGCCTCACCTCCCCGCCGGTGGCAGTGGTGTGGGTCCCCACCGCGGCGGTGGTGGAGCGCGAGGGCCACACCTACTGCGTCGTGCAGAGAGACGGGAAGGGCGAACCAACGGCGGTGACGGTCGCGGGAACCGAGGGGAGACGGACGGCGCTGAGCGCGGGTCTTGCGCCCGGCGCGGTCGTCGTGACCGAGGGCGCCTACGAGCGCCTCTACCACGACCTCGACCAGCTCATGAAGTTCGTCGACTGAGGGTCCGCAGAGACCCACGGCCATTTTTTGCGAGCCCGAACCCCATGCTCACCCGCCTGATCTCGCGCCCCCTGCTGGTGGTGATGGCGGCAGCGGTGGTGGCGATCGGCGGCCTCGCCTCGATGCGCCTCCTGCCGGTGGACCTCTTTCCCGACCTCAACTACCCCCTGATCAACGTCGTCACCCACCTGCCTGCCGGCGGCGCCGAGGACGTGGAGCGGCTGGTCACCCTCCCTGTGGAGGCGGCCCTTCTGGGGATGCCCGGCCTGGCGCGGTTGCGCTCCCTCTCCGGCCCGGGGATCTCCCGGGTGACCGTGGAGCTGGCGTGGGGGACTCCGGTGGCGGCGGCGCGCAATCGGGTCCAGGCGAGGCTGGCGGAGGTACGGCTACCGGCGACCACACGGCCCAGGCTGGAGAACATCGGCTCGTCGCTCGCCAAGGTGGCGACCTACGCCCTGCGCGGTGGCGACCCGGCGGCGGTGGCGAGCTGGGCCAAGGCGGAGCTGGCGCCGCGCCTCACGGCGCTCCCCGGGGTGACCAGGATCGAGGTCCTCGGCGGCGGCGAGGCGGCGTTACGCATCGACCTCGACCCGCGGGCGTTGCAACGTCACCACCTCGCCGCGAGCCAGGTCGCCGACGCCATCCGCGCCGCCCACGTCCTGACCACCGGCGGCCACGTGGAGCGGTGGGGGCGCGACCTGATGGTACGTGTCGACGGCCGGATCACCACCCTCGCAGAGCTGCGGCAGGTGGTGGTGGGCCGCTCCCCCGAGGGCCACGCGGTGATGCTCGCGGCGGTGGCCCACCTCTATCGGGGAACGGTGCCGGCGCGCTACCGCCTGCGCATCGACGGCGCTCCGGCGGTCGCCCTCGTCCTCCACAAGCAGCTCGACGCCTCCACCGTGACCGTGTCGCGCGAGGTGAGCCGGCTCCTGGCCGCCACCACCCCGCCCGCCGGGGTCCGGATCGAGAAGGTCTACGACCAGGCGGAGATCATCTCCGCCGCCTACCGCAACATGCGCAACCAGCTCCTCTGGGGGGCGCTGTTTGCGGTGGTCGCCCTGGTCTGGGGGCTCGGCCGCCACCGCCTCACCCTGGTGATCGCCCTCACCCTGCCGCTGGCGTTGCTGGCGACGGTGGCGGGGATGCGCCTCCTGGGGCTGGGGATCAACCTGATGACCCTGGCGGCGATGACTGTCTCCGCGGGGATGCTGGTGGACGACGGCATCGTCGTCCTGGAGAACATTGTCCGCCACCGCCAGGGAGGTGCGTCGTGGCGCCAGGCGGCCCTGACCGGTACCCGCGAGATCGTCGCCCCGGACATCGCCGGGACCCTCACCACCCTCGCCGCCTTCCTCCCCCTGGCCGCGGTGACCGGCCTGGCGGGCCGCCTCTTCCACCCCTTCGCCTGGACCTTCTCACTGCTGCTCCTCACCTCCCTCGTGGTCTCCCTCACCCTGGTGCCGGTGGCCGCCGCCCACAGCCACCACGCCCCCCACGCGCCGGGGCGCTGGCTGGCGCTGCTCGGCCGCGGCCACCGGCGGCTCCTCGACGGGCTCCTCGCCCACCGCGGTGTCGCCCTCGCCGCGACCGTCGTCCTCCTGGCGGCGAGCGCCGCCCTGCTCGCGTGGAGCCCGGTGCGCTTCCTGCCCCTGCTCGACGAGTCGAGCCTCATGCTCTCCTACCAGCTCGCCCCGGGGACGTCGCTCGCCGAGAGCGAGCGGGTGGGGGCGCGGCTCGATGGGATCGCCCTCGCCACCCCAGGCGTCGCCACGGTGGTGCGGCGCACCGGCTCGCCGGAGGCCTCCCAGTATCTGGAGGGGGCCAACGAGGGGGAGGCGATCCTCCGCCTCGCCCCCGGCGCCGACGCCACCGCGGTGCGCGCCGACCTGGAGCAGCGGTTGGAGAAGCTGGACGGGGTGATCACCCGGGTGAACGAGCCCACCAGCGAGAAGATCGACGAGTCCTTCGCCGGCCTCCCCGCCCTCTTCGGGGTCACCGTCTTCGCCCCGGCGCTGCCCACCCTCTACGATGCGACCCGCAGGATCGAGGCGGCGATGGGCAAGGTTCCCGGAATCGCCAACGTGGTGAACAACACCAAGGTAGGGGTGGACGAGCTGCGCGTCGTCCCCGACCGCGCCGCCTGCGCCCGCCTCGGGGTGAGCCCGGCGGCAGTGGCCGAGGCGGTCCACCTGGCGCTGGAGGGGGAGCGGGTCGCCACCACGATCGTCGACCAGCGCCCCGTCGCCCTCTTCGTCCGCAACCAAGGCGCCGGGGCGATCGACGTGGCGGGGGTCCGCCGGCTGCTGATCACCCGGCCCGGCGGCGCGCCGATCCCCCTGGCACAGGTGGCGCGGGTCGAGCGCCACTCGGGCTACCCGGCCATCGAGCACCACCACGGCGGCCGCTCCCTCACCCTCACCGCCGAGATCGACGGCAACCCGTGGGTGGTGCGCCGTCGCCTCGACCGGGCGATCGCCGCCCTCCACCTCCCGGCGAGCGTGGCGACGAGCTACACCGGCGAGTACCAGCAGCTCTTCGCGGTGGGGCTCCAGTGGCTCTGGGCGATGGGAGTGGCGGCGCTGCTCGTCTATGGGATCATCGCTCTCACCCTCGGCAACCTCCTCGACCCCCTGGTGGTCCTGGTCAAGCTCCCCATCGACTTCATGGGCGCCGCTCTCGCCCTGGCGATCTGCCGCCAGCCCATCGATCTCACCGTGGCGGTGGGGTTCATCACCCTCCTCGGGGTCTCGGTGAACAACGGCATCACCCTGTTGCGCTTCACCCACGATGGCCGCGGTCGCGGCGAGGGGGCAGCGCAGGCGGTGCGCGAGGCGGCCACCCTGCGCCTGCGGCCGCTCCTGCTGACCCACATGACCACCCTGCTGGCCCTCGTCCCCGCAGCGCTCGGCCTCGGTCGCGGACCGCAGCTCCTCCAGCCCCTCGGGGTGATGCTCTTCGGCGGTCTCACCGCCGGTACCCTCTTCACCCTCACCCTCCTGCCGGTGCTGTACTGCGCCACCGAGCGGTGGCGGCGGCCGGCGGCGGAGGTGGCGGCGTGAGCGGTGCGGTCCAGCGG
>CAZRGD010000074.1:0-9076 GCA_964599505.1 uncultured Nitrospirota bacterium
GCCAACTAAAGCCACTCCTTGAACGCTATATTTGATTTTGTGCGGACACCATTGTAAATACACCTATGTTTCTCAGTGCTCCATCAATGAATCTTCAGGCTGGCGCGTACCGTCTCTAAGTTGGACCGGCTACGATCGAAATCGTAGATGGCGGGTGCGTTGTAGATGAGTTGGACATAGCCCTTTTTGTCGGCCATGCCATAGGCTAGCAGACGGTAGCTCACCCCGTCGGTGGTGCTATAGGTGACGAGCACCCGAAAGCCCGGGTGGCCGCCCAGGTCTGCCGGACCTTCTTCCTCAACCTTAAGGCTGGGCAGCCCATGTGCGTCTTCGGCACGCAGTTCGGCGATGAAGTGGGCGCTCAGGTCCGAGGGCAGCATGTCTGCGCGCGAGGCCTGCTTGATCTTGGGAAATGCTTTGACTTGCGGGCGGACGGTCAGGACGATCTTCTGCAGTTGGGGGCCGTCGCAGCTTACCACCAGAGAGTCATTGGTACGCAGCGACACCCAGCGGGCTGGCAGGATTACGTCATAGCGGCTACTGGCGATGTGGCGGCTGTGGTAACCGCGAAGATAGGTCCATTGGGGCGCGCAGGCAGCCAATAGCAGGGTGACGAGGGTCAGAATGATCAGACGTTTCATGGCTGTGTGTCGAGTTGTTTGAGATAGCTGTCGATGTAGGCGTGGTCACGGGCCCGGGGGACCAACGCCAGATAGCGACGCAGGTGGATCCGGGCCTGTTGTGCCTGCTTGTGGCGCAGCGCGTACAGCCCTAGGGCGCGGTGCGCAGGCGCAAAATCGGGATTGCCGTCCAGGCAGCGCCGGTAGGCCTCCAGCGCCTTCTCCGCATCACCCTTGTCGCCGCGCAGGCGATAGGCCTCGCCCAAGTAGTAGTCAGCCTCGGGCGGGTACTGGGCACGGCGCTTGGCGTCCTCCAAGATCAGGATCAGGCGCTTGGAATCCTGCTCCTCCAAATACTGCACCAGCAGGCGGCTCCGCAGGTGACCGACATGTGCCATGAACCGGGGGCCTGCGATCGTACCGCCGGCCGGCACGCCGGGCTGCTGCGCCAGGTGGGTCAGCGACTTGATGCGCTCGCTCAGGCGCGGGTGGCTGGAATAGAGAAAGGGCTGCGAGATGTCTAGGGCGTCGACCTCCTCGCGCATCAGGCGGAATACCTTGGGGGCCTGGTGTGGGTCGTAGCCAGCCTGGACTAGGCGTCTGAAGCCACCCTGGTCAGCAGCGCGTTCCTGATTCTTCGAGTAGCCTGACATAGCCGCCAGCGCCAGCAACTGGCCCGACAGGGGGATGCCGGTAAGTAGAGTGGTAACCGTACCGAAGACGGCGAGTTGATCCACTCTCTCGCGCTGGCGCAGGCTGTGCTGGGCAATGAAATGGGTCGCCTCGTGGCCTAGCACCATCGCTAGTTGGGCCTCGTTCTGCATACGCGCCAGCAGACCCAGGTTGAGATAGATGCTGCCGTTGGGTAGGGCGAAGGCGTTGAGGCCCGAGGACCTAGCGATATGCACCTTTAGGGTACCCTTAAACTCGGGGAACAGGCGGTCCATGACCGATTGCACATAGGCCTGTGCCCCGGTGTCATCGAGCAACAGACCCGTGTTGCGCAGCTGCCGGTCGAATTCTTGCGCCTCGTGCCAGCGACGTTGCTGAGCGTCGCTCAGATGCTGCGTATCGGTGCTACCCTGTAGGTCGCGAATCGGTACCGAAACGCAGCCCGACATGGATAGGACGAACACCAACAGGGCCAGCAGGTGAGTGCCCACCATGCGCATCTCAGTGGTCTCGCGTGAGTTTGCGGTAAGCCTTGATCCCGGGATAGCCGGCAAACAGGGTGTCCAGGGTACTGCCGACGTCCTTGGGGTCGAGCAGGGAGTTGATTCCGATATCGAGATCGGAGTTCATCCACAGGATGTCACCGCTGTGCAGATCGATCAGGGCGGCGGCGATGAAGCTGTGGCCCAGTGGTACTGACACGCCCAGGACGGCTAATCCAAAGGCCATAGCCTTGCGACCAGCGGTGGTATGAATATCTTCACCGATGATGAGCAGGGCGCGTTTTGCGCCGATCCGCTCGGGGATGTCATTCAGCCCCGGGCCGATGCCATAGTCGAAGTGGCGGGTCTTATGCTTCCAGGCCGGGCCGTCCAGATGGGTCATGCGGTAGGCCTCGGCCCAGACCACGTGTGCTAGGTCGATATGCTTCTGCAGCCTATCGCTGATTTCGGTATCCAGTTCGGGTATCGGCGTCAGCGAGGCGCCCTTCAGCAGCCGTGGGGCGTTCTGCAGCAGGTAGTCGCGGATCAGCTCATGTGCCTGCTCGGTCCAGGCGGGCACCACGTCGCTGACCCCGGATACGCTCATTTCCTTGATGTCGACGTCCAGGGGCAGCAGCAGGGTCCGTGACTGGCCGGTGACCAGCGAGGGGTCGGCTAGGACGCGCTCGTTCAGCCGCACGGAGAGGGTCTGACAACCGGCCAATGCCAGAACGGCGGTAAGCAACAGCAGGCGCAGGTAACGCATAATCATAGCCTCGGGGTCTACCGATTGACATTAGCGGCGGCGCGAAGCGCCGTCCGTCTCGCGTTCCCCTCCCGCAGATCCCGCCCCTCGGGTCGACTCAAACTTGATCTAAAGTAGCGAGCTTCGTCGGCAACGTCAAGAAATGCGGCAATAATGCAACCTTTCAGACCGCCATTACGAGATTGCGCGGGTCACCCCGGTGGGTCTTACCGGGCGGGAAGGGGCTACGGGGTGAAACTCGGACGATGGGAGCGGCGGGGGGCCGAGGTGGCTACTGAGCCGGCGGGCCTCCACGTGGCTCCGTGAAATGAATCTGTGTTCATCCGTGTTCATCTGTGGTTCCCCCTCGGGACCGTTTCTGGAACCACGGATGAACACAGATGAACACGGATGGGGGGGACCTGGGGTCGGGTGTCGTCGATGGTATCCGGTGGGCCTGGTTCTTGATCGCGGGCATGGCCCGCTCCTACCTTGATCCCCCTGCACGGCGGCGACGGAGGATCGGGAGAGCGCCCGCGCCGCCCATGCCCGGGATCACCCTTTGTCCCCTGGCGCCGTCGCGCCCTGGCGTTGAACCCCAGGCCCTCAAGGCCCGCGCCGTCCCCGAGGTGACCACCGATGACGCCCGGCCTCCTTCGCCCCCCTCTGCGTCTCCGCGTCTCCGCGCGAGGCCCCCCTTCCAGCCGCCTCCCCCCTCTCGGCGCCTCCTACCCACGACGCCGGCGGCGCCGCTCCAGGACCCCGGTGACGCCCCTTCGCCCGGAAACCCCAGGGCCTTCTTCACGAGCGGCGACGATCGCCTGCCATCTACTGTCTACCGCCGTTCACCGTGCTACCCTCCGCCGCCGCTCACCTTTTTGTTGCCGGAGCACGCCATGGTCCGTCGCCTCTGTCTCACCGTCGCCATCCTCCTCCTCCCCCGCTTCGCCGTGGCCGCGTGTACCACCTGCCACGCGAAGATCAAGCAGGACAAGGGGTGGGCCCATACCTTTGGCGACTGGGAGGAGTCGATCCACGCCTTCAACGACGTCACCTGTGTCACCTGCCACGGTGGCGACTCCAAGGCGAAGCGGGCGAAGGCGGCCCACAAGGGGATCCATTTTAGCGGCAAGGCGGCGGCCGGGGATCCCACCACCCGCCTGGCGGTGGTCAAGCTGTGCAGTGGCTGCCACGAGGACCAGTTTCACGGCTACCGGGTGAGCCCCCACTTCAAGGCGTTGACCGCCGGGCGCACGGCGGCGGACTGCGCCACCTGCCACGGCGCCGTGGGCGGCCACGTCCTCAACGCCCGCACCGTCACCGCCACCTGCCGCCGCTGCCACACCGACACCGCGCCGGGGAACACGATTGAGGTGGCGCAGACGATGCTCGAGTTCACCCACCGGATCCGTATGGCCTTGGTCTTCCCCGAGCCGGGGCAGCAGCTCACCGGCGAGCGGCGGGTGAAGGTACAGGAGGCGATCACCGCCGCGATGGCGGCGTGGCACGAGTTCAACCTCGAGTCCCTCGGCCTCGCCCTGGCCCACGGCACCGGGGTGCTGGACCAATAAGCGCTTCGCGGCCAACTCGGGGTGGCGGCAGGGTGCGCCGGTCCGGAAGTCGGAGTGCACGGCTCCACGCCGCGTGGACCGCGGAAAACTGACGAAGCTTGCTGTTGCTTGTGGGCGTGCAGGGGGTCGCGAATAATCGGGGTAACTAAAACCCTTCCGGTGAAGCTTCCCATGCCCGTGCCCCACCGCACCGTCACCCTCCTCTTCCTGCCCCTCCTGCTTTTGCTCGTCGCTCCCAGCGGAACCGTCGCTGAGGAGCGGTCCCCCAACTTGAGCAGTGGCGACTTTTTTTCCTTGCTCGCGGCGGAGCAACAGGAGAGCACCGCCAGCCGCTACCCGCAGGCGATCGAGCGGGCGCCGTCGGCGGTGACGGTGATCACCCGCGACGAGATCCAGGCGTCCGGGGTCCTCAACCTCGCCAATTTGTTGCGCGAGGTGGCGGGGGTGAATGTGTGGACGATCAATGGCGGCCAGACCCAGGTGGGGATCCACGGCACCGACGTGATGCAGTCGTCGAAGCTGCTGATTCTCATCGATGGTCACCCGGTGCGTGATCCACTGTTCGGCGCCAATGTCTTTAACCAGCTCCCGGTGGTCCTGGAGGAGGTGGAGCGGGTGGAGGTGGTGCGCACCCCGGGGACCACCTATGGCGCCAACGCGGTCACCGGGGTGATCCAGATCATCACCCGCCGGCCGCGGGAGTCGGCGGACGCGCCGTATCTCACCGTCACCCGGGGGGAAAACGACACCACGGTCCTGGCCGGCGGCGGTGGCATTGCCCACGGCCGCAAGGCGCTGTCGATCGCCGCCAGCAATTTCGACACCACCGCCTGGAACGAGAACCTCGACGAAGAGTCGGATCAGCACCATGCGTGGCAGCTCCGCGGTGAGCTCGAACTGAAGTCGGGGCCGAGGGTGTCGGTCGCCGCCGGGGAGAACGACTTTACCGGCTTCATGCGCTTCCCCTTTCGCCTCTGCAAACACCTGATCCGCAGCGACGCTCGCTACCTCGACGCCACCGTCTCCGACACCTTGGCCGGCGGGACCGAGTGGCAGTTGCGCCTGTCGCTCAGCGACCGCGAGCTCACCCTCCTCGACAACGGCGCCTTTACCCGCATCGAGATCCTCCCCCACCCGGAGCTCACCCGCACCGAGCCCGCGGCCACCTTCGGGCTCAACGGCCGCGCCGGGCCACTGCGCTGGGTCGGCGGCGCGGAGGTGAGCGAGGTGATCGCCCGTAGCGGGACGATGCTCGACGGTGACCTCGCCGAGCCGATCGGCGCCCTCTACGGCCAGACCGAGTGGGCGCTACGCCGCAACCTGTCGTGGTTTGCCGGGGTGCGCGCCGATACCCACTACGACGCCAACCCGGCCGTCTCCCCCTTCACCGCCCTCGTCTGGCTCCCCCACCCGCGCCACACCCTGCGCCTGTCGGTGAACCTGGCGCACCGCTTCCCCAACCTCTACGAGGGGCGGCTCGACTACGTGCAGGAGGGGGGTAACCCGCTGAAGGCGGGGTGGTACGAGGGTGACCGCGACCTCGATCCGGAGGCGGTGACCACCTATGAGGCGGGCTACCGGGCACAGCTCGCGCCGACTTTCACCGTCGGGCTCACCGCCTACGTCTCCGAGTCGCGGAACAACATCCAGATGCGCTTCATGGACAACTTCACCGCCTCCGACGGCCGCACCCTGCCCCACTACCGGTACGCCAACGTCAACGACCAGCGCACCCTCGGCTGGGATGCGGAGGTCCACTGGCGTCCCGCGCCGGCGTGGCGCCTCTTCGCCACCGCCAGCCAGGCGCGGGTGCAGGTGCATGGCGAGGACCTGATCGGCGAGAACGTCCTCCCCGACCTCACCGCCAACGTCGGCGCCGGCTATCGCCCGATCCGCGGCCCCTTCGGTCGCGTCGTCGTCCACTGGGTGGGGTCGTCGGACTGGCGGCTCCCCTTCTACAACGACACCACCCACCAGATCGAGCCGGTGGAGAGCCACCTCGCCAGCTACACCACCGTCGACGTGAACGTCGGCACGACTGTCTGGGACGGGCGGCTGGTGGCCGACCTCACCCTCACCAACCTCCTGCGCGACCACCACCGCGAGTGGGTGATCAACGAGATCGACTCGCGTGCCCTGGGCCGTCTCACCGTACGGTTTTGATGCGTCTCCGCCTCATCCTCTTGCTTCTGTTGGCCCCCCTGTCGGCGCGCGCGGCGACCGTCCTCGTCGTCCAGCAGGAGGGGGTGGAGGCGTACGCCGAGGCGGTGGAGGGGCTCTCCCAGCAGCTCGGCGACCAGATGTACACCTGGAGCGGGGTGCCGGGGCGGGCGACCCGCGCCTCGCTCTTGCGCACCGTGCGTCGCCAGCGGCCGAAGCTCGTGGTGGCGGTAGGGCGGTGGGCCGCGGTGATGGTGCGCGAGGTCGACCTCCACCTCCCGGCCCTCTACGCGATGGTCCTCGACCCGGCTGCCGACCATCTCAAGCGTCCCCCCTTCGTCGGCGGCATCAGCCTTGCCCCGAGCCAGGCGGATCAGCTCCGCTTCCTGCACCGCGTCGCCCCCGCGGTCCACCGTCTGACCGCGGTGGTCGCCGCCGGCCAGGGAGAGCGGTGGGCGGCCACCGCCCTGCCGGAAGACGGGGCGGGGATCACCGTCACGACCCTGGCCCTCTCGGTCGAGGCGCTGCCCAAGGTGTGCGACGAGGTGGAGGCGGCGAGGGCGGAGGCGGTGTGGCTGCCGGCGGAGGGAGGGCTGCTCTCCCCCGCCGCCTTCGACTACCTGCGCCGGTGCGCTGTCGACGACCGCCTGCCGCTCCTTGTCCCCACCGCCGCTCTGGTCGCGCGTGGTGCGCTCCTGGCGGTCTACAGCGATTACTTCGAGAGCGGCCTGCTCGCCGGGGAGATGGCCCACCGCTGGCTCACCGGCAAGGGTGCCTCCTTTGGTCCCCCGGCGCGGATCGCCCTGGCGGTGAACCGCACGGTGGCGGCCACCCTCGGGATCCCCCTCTCTCGGAAGGTGCTCAGCGAGGCGCTGGTGGTGGTCGATGGGGATAATCATGAGTAGCGTGGGACAGTGCGAGACGACCGCCTCGCGGAGCGCCACCCTGCCCGCCGCCGGCATGGCGGCTGCCGGCGCTTTGCTGACCGGTGACTGCTGACTGCTGACTGCTGACCGCCGACCGCGACCCCATGAAGATCCACCAACGCCTCACCCGCATGACCCTTCTGGTGGTCGCGGTGACCACTGTGTCGATGGCGGCGTGGAGCCTCACGACCCACCGTAGGAGCCTCGAAGAGGCGGTCCTTTTGCGCGGTGAGACGATCATCGCCTCCCTGGCCGGTGACGGTCGCTACGCGATTCAGCTCTTCGATCGGGAGGCCCTCGACAACCTCTGTGTCACCGCGATCAAGGCTCCCGACGTGGTGGCCACCGCCTTCCTCGACGAGGGCGGCGACCTCTTCCTCATGCGTACCCGCGAGGGTATGGCCTCGCCGCTGCTGCCGGATTCTCTGCGCGACGAGCTGCGCAGTGACCGCCCCCTGGTGCGTCGCATTCACCGTGGCTGGCTCTTTGCCGCGCCGATGGTATCGAGCCACGCGCCGACCGCGGAGGAGCTCCTCCTCGGGACCGGCGGCGGCGAGCAGCAGGTCGGCACGGCGCTCCTCTGGCTCAGCGACGCCGGTCTGCGGGCGGCCCTGCGGCGCGACACGGCGGGGCTGGCGGGGATTACCGGTGCCGCCGTCCTCCTCGGGCTACTCGTCGCCCACCTCCTCTCCCGCGGCCTGGTGCGGCCCATGGGACGCCTCACCGAGGGGGCACGACGGCTCGCCGACGGCGACCTCGACCACCGTGTGGAGGCGAGCGGGGATGAGGAGGTGACCACCCTGGCACAGACGGTGAACCGGATGGCGGCGGAGATTCAGAGCAACCAGGCAGAGCGCGAGCAGCGGGCCAGTGAGCTCGGCCGCGCCAATGACTTTCTGGAGAGCGTCTTCGACAGCTCGCCCACCGGGATTGCCGCCTGTGACGCCGACGGCAACGTGACCGCCTTCTCCGCCGCCGCCGAGGTTCTCACCGGGCTCCCCAAGCGGCAGGTCCTCGGCCGGCCCGCGGCCGATCTCCCCGACCCCCTCGACACCCTCCTTGCCCGTGCCGTCGCCGGGGAGGCGGTGAGCGACAGGATGGACGAGGGGGAGGGCGAGGGCGCCACCGTGGTCGAGCTCCACGCGGTGCCCATCCGCGGCGAACGGCAGGCGGCGGGTGGGCTGCTGCTGCTCGTCGACCGCTCCGAGCGCAATCTGTTGGAACGACAGCTCCTCCAGGCCCAGAAGATGGAGTCGATCGGGACCCTGGCCGGCGGCATCGCCCACGACTTCAACAACCTCCTCACCTCCATCCTCGGAAGCGTCTCCTTCCTGCGTACCTTCGACGAGCTGCCCCATGACGTAGAGGAGACCCTCGGCCAGATCGAGCTCTCCGGGATGCGCGCCGCCGAGCTCACCGGCCAGCTCCTCGCCTTCGCCCGCGGCGGTAAGTACCGGCAGGAGCCGGTCGACCTCCACCGACTGGTGCGCACCACCGTGGAGATGGTGCGCGGGGCGCTCGGCCACGCCATCGAGATTCACCTCGACCTCGACGCCCCGACGGCCTGCGTGATCGGCGACGCCGGCCAGCTCCAGCAGGTCCTCACCAACCTCCTGGTGAATGCCCGCGACGCCATGGACGACGGCGGCTGGATCCGCGTCGGTACCCGTGCGGGGGAGGGGGCGACGGTGGAGCTGATCTGTCAGGACTCGGGGAGCGGCATTCCGGTGGCGGTACGCGAGCGGATCTTCGAGCCCTTCTACACCACCAAGGCGGTGGGCAAGGGGACCGGCCTGGGGCTGGCGATGGTCTACGGCATCGTCCACCACCACGGCGGCAGCGTGGCGGTGGCGGGGAAGGATGGCGAGGGCGCGCTTTTTACCATCACCCTGCCCGTGTG
>CAZRGD010000075.1:0-9068 GCA_964599505.1 uncultured Nitrospirota bacterium
CGTGCCACCCTCGCCGCCACGCCGCCGCGCACGGTCGCCGCGGCCGGTCGGCCGCGGGCGGCGGTCCTCGTGGGGGTGGTCCTCGGGAAGGTCCCACGCCTCTTGCTCATCCGGCGCAGCGACACGGTGCCGCACCATCGCGGCGAGATCGCCTTTCCCGGCGGTCGCCTGGAGGCTTCGGACCGCGACCTCTGGAGCTGCGCCCTGCGTGAGGCGGAGGAGGAGGTGGGGCTCCCACCGGCGGCGGTGCAGCGCCTCGGCCGCCTCGACGACCTGGTGACCAGCTCCGGCTTCGTGGTCACCCCCTTTGTCGGGGTGATCGACACCTTGCCGGAGGTCACCCTCTGCGCGCGCGAGGTGGCGCGGATCCTCACCCCGCCGGTGGCGTCGCTGCTGACCCGGGCGGCGTGGGTCGCCCACCCGGTGTGGGACGGCAGCGGCCTGCGGCCGATCTACGCGTTTGCCAGCGGTCGGCCGCCCGTTTGGGGGGCGACCGCGGCGATCCTCGTGGACCTCGCCCACCGCCTCGACCCGCCGCCCGCCGCCGGCGACGGCGTGGCGGAGGCTCCGGCCCCGTACGGCGACACCGCCCACCGCCCCCTCGCGGAGCGCGCCCCGGAGCTGGCGGCGCAACTCCTCGCCTGGTACCGGGGGCGCGCCCGCGACCTGCCGTGGCGCCGTACCCGCGACCCGTACCGGGTGTGGCTCTCGGAGGTCATGCTCCAGCAGACCCGGGTGGAGACGGTCCTGCCGTACTACGACCGCTTCCTCGCCCGGTTCCCCACGGTGGAGGTCCTCGCCGCGGCTGACGAGGATGAGGTCCTGCGCCTCTGGGAGGGGCTCGGCTACTACCGTCGCGCCCGTCACCTCCACGCCGCGGCAAAGGAGATGGCCGCCGCCGGGGTGCCGGTCGACGCCGCCGGCTGGGCGCGGCTGCCGGGCGTCGGCCGCTCCACCGCCGGTGCCATCGCCGCGATCTGCTTCGCCGAGCGGGCACCGGTACTCGACGGTAACGTGAAGCGGGTCCTCGCCCGGCTGCTCGCCCTGCGCCTGGCGCCGGCCACCCCCATGGGTGGTCGCATCCTGTGGAGCTGCGCCACCCACCTCACCCCGGCGATCGAGACCGCCGCCTACACCCAGGCGATCATGGAGCTCGGCGCGACCTGCTGCACGCCGCGGGCGCCGGACTGCGGTGGCTGTCCGTGGCGCGATGGGTGCGGCGCTCGAGCCCTTGATCTGGTGGGGGAGATCCCGGTGGCGGTGCGCCGCGGTGCGTTGCCGCACCACCGGGAGATCGCGGTGATTGTCCGCCACGGCGGCCGTGTCTTCCTCCGGCGCCGTCCCGACGGCGGCCTCCTCGCCGGTCTGTGGGCCTTTCCCCACACCCGCGCCCACACCGGGGAGGGGGAGGTAGAGGCGGCGGCTCGCCTCGCCGCCGAGGTCGTCGGCCAGACCCCGCCGCCGCTGACGCCTCTCACCCGCTTGGACCACGCCTACACCCACTTTCGCATCACCCTCCACGCCTTTGGCTGCGAGATCGACGTGCTGCCTCCCGTGGTCGATGGCGAGTGGGTCGAGATCGGCGGACTCGGGGAGCGCCCGATGGCGGTCACCGACCGGGCGGTGGCGGTGACGCTGGCCGGTTCGTGACACGATCGGGGGCATGGCCCCCTCCTACCGCCGAGAGAGACGGGGTAGGAGCGGGCCATGCCCGCGATCCGCGCCACAGGCGCGGCCGGCCCTCCGGGTCGGGTTTCGGGGGTACAACCCCCTCCTACCGGCGCTTCCGGGCTGCTCACCTGCTGACGATGGCCAGCTCCTTTCAGAATCTAGGTAGAAACAAGAAGGGCGGAGTCGGTTATGCTCCACGCCTTCAAAAATGGGGCGCCGGCCACCCCTGACACCCCCCTGCGACCTACCCATGGCCCTCCCCCCCATCTACCTCGCCGCCACCTGTCTCCACGAAGGGGAGGAGCCGTGCCTCGGCGGCTCCCGGCCGGTGGGCAACCTCTTCTTCTCCGGCTGCAACCTGCGCTGCGGCTTTTGCCAGAACCAGCAGATCAGCCATGCGCCGCGCACCGGGGAGCGGCTCACCCCGGAGGCGTGCGCCGAGCGGATCCTCGCCCTCGCCGGGCAGGGGGCCGGCGCCATCGGCCTCGTCTCCCCCACCCATCAGGGGCGCGGGATCGCCCGCGCGGTAGAGATTGCCCGCCTCGGCGGCCTTGATCTGCCGGTGGTCTACAACTCCAACGGCACCGACCCGGTCGCCACCCTGCGTCGCTTCGACGGTCTGGTGGACATCTACCTCCCGGACTTCAAGTACGGCTCCGACGCCATCGCCTGGCCGCTGTCGCGGGTGAAGGGATACGTGGCGCGGGCGGTGGCGGCGGTGGCGGAGATGCACCGCCAGGTGGGTCACCTCGACGATGACGCGGCGCACACGACCGCCCGCCGCGGCCTCATCGTTCGCCACCTCTGCCTCCCCGGGGGGCTCGCCGCGACCGGCCGCGTCGCCCGCCTGCTGGCCGAGACCGTGGGTGACGGCCTCTGGCTCTCCCTCATGGCCCAGTACAACCCGGCGCCGCTTTTCGAGAGTGAGGCGGGGGTGGCGCTCGCGCGCCGTTTCCCCGAGCTCGGCCGCACCATCACCATCGCCGAGTACGAGGAGGCGATCGACGCCTGCGGCCTCGCCGGCCTTACCCGTCTCTTTCTTCAGGACCCGGCCGCCGCACCGGAGTCGGGCCTCCCCGACTTCCGGCGCGAAGAGCCCTTTGTGTGGGGTGCACCATGAAATGCCTTGCCACTGCCGCGGCGGGGAGCGATGGGGTGGTGGCCGACGAGCTCGCCGCCCTCGGTGTCGAGTCGGCGGAGCGGGTGCCCGGCGGCGTCGCCTTCGAGTGTGATGTGGCCCACCTCTACCGGGCACTCCTCGGTCTGCGGGCGACGAACCGGCTGCTGGTGGAGGTGGGACGCTTCAACGCCTTCACCCACGACCGCCTCTACGCCGGGGTGAAGCGGATTGCCTGGGAGGGGTGGTTCGACCCCGACGCCACCCTCGCGGTGGACGTCCACCTCTCCGGCGACAACCGCTGGGTGCAGCACGGCGGCTTCACCGTCTTGCGGGTGAAGGACGCGATCTGTGACCGCCTGCGCGAGGCCACGGGACGGCGCCCGTCGATCGACAAGCGCCACCCGGCGGTGCGGGTCCACGCGCGGATCCGCGCCAACCGCGCCGCCATCTACCTCGACGCCAGCGGCGAGCCGCTCTTCAAGCGCGGCTGGCGGGTCGCCGACCACCCGGCGCACCTGCGCGAGACCCTCGCCGCGGCGATCGTCCAACTCGCCGGCTGGCGCGGTGACCGGCCCCTCTTCGACCCCCTGTGCGGCTCCGGCACCCTGCTCATCGAGGCGGCCCTGATCGCCGCCCGCATCGCCCCCGGCCTTGCACCGGGGAGGCGCTACGCCTGCCAGCGGTGGCGGACCTTCGAGCCGGAGGTGTGGGAGCAGGCGGTGGCGGCGGCGCGGGAGCAGATCGACCTGAACCGCTGTCCCGCCATTGTCGGCTCCGACCTGGACCCGGCGGCGGTCGCCGCCACCCGCGCCAACGCCGAGGCGGCCGGGGTAGGGGAGGTGGTGCGGGTGGCGGAGGCGGAGGTGGGCGCCGCGCTACCGCCGGCCGGCCCCGGCGTCTTGATCACCAACCCGCCCTATGGCGAGCGGATCGGGGATAAGAGGGCGCTCGCCGCCCTCTACGCCGACCTCGGTCACCTCCTCAAGGGGCGGTGTCCCGGCTGGGAGGCGTTCCTCCTCTCCGGGGACCGCGACCTCACCCGCCACCTCCACCTGAAGGCCAGCCGCCGCTGGCCGCTGCGCAACGGCCCGATCGATTGCCGGCTGCTGCGCTACGAGGTGCGGTAGGAGTTAGTCACGGTGTTCTGTGGGAAGGCGGATCTCATCCCGGATCGGGCTCCCGACACCCTGCCCATCCCGACCGCCCTCCCCCCAGCCCCCTCCCGGAGGGAGGGGGAGCCGTGCTCTCTCCTTTCGCGATGGAAGAAATAAGGATAGGAAAAGGCATCCATTTTCCCGCACCTGTCTCTACGAGAGCTCATGAGTCGTCTGCGCCGCAATCCGCCGCGCGCCCTCTACTGGCGTCGTGGCGTCCAAGCCCTCTTCGTCGCGATCATCCTCTGGGTCGGGGTGCGCTTTGCTCTCTTCGTGGAGGCGGCGCGGCGCGGTGAGGCGGTGAGCTTCCCGCGGCCGCCGGGGGTGGAGTCGTTCCTGCCGATCTCCGGGATGCTCGGCCTGCGCCACTGGCTGACCTCGGGCCACCTGAACACGATCCACCCGGCGGCGGTGGTCCTGTTCCTCGTCGCGGTGGCCACCGCGGTGGTGGCGCGGCGCGCCTTTTGCGCCTGGGTCTGTCCGGTGGGGTCGCTCTCCGAGGGGCTGGCGCTGCTGGGCAAGCGGCTCTTCGGTCGCAACCTGGTCCCGCCGCGCTGGCTCGACATTCCGTTGCGCACCTTCAAGTACCTCTTTCTCGCCTTTTTCATGTGGATCGTTTTTGTGGTCCCGACGCGCGGCCTCGCCGCCTTCCTCTACGGCGACTACAACCGGGTGGCGGACGTGAAGATGTACCTCTTCTTCCGCGAGATCGGCCCCGGCGCCCTGGCGGTGGTCGTAGGGCTTTTGGGCGGCTCGCTCTTGGTGCGTCACCTCTGGTGCCGGTATCTCTGCCCGTACGGGGCGCTCCTCGGGCTCGTCGCCCTGGTGAGCCCGAACCGGATCCGCCGCGACCCGGACCAGTGCGCCGGCTGCCGCGCCTGCACCGAGGCGTGCCCGCAGCTCCTGCCGGTCCACGATCGGCTTTCGATTCGCTCCGTCGAGTGCACCGCCTGCCAGTCGTGTGTCGATGCCTGTCCTACTCCCACCACCCTCACCTTCGGCCTCCCGCACCACCGCAGCCTGCCGCCGTGGGCGGTGGCGGCGGCGGTGGTGGTCTGCTTCGTGGTCGGCGTCGGTGTGGCCCGTCTCACCGGCCATTGGCGGAGCTCGGTGACCACTGCCGAATACGTGTCGCGCATGCCGTGGATCGATCAGATCGACCACGTGCGGGCCGCCCTGGGCGGTGAGACGGCCAGTGTAAAACGCATGGACACACCGTAACTACCTGTCGTTACTGGGATGTCCCCATTTTGGGGGGCGCATGTGTCGAAAAACGCGACGGTTATTCCGTGTCGCGGGGACGGCGCCTACCGCTACCACCGTCTTGCTTGTTGCCCCAACGCATTCGAGAATATTGTGAATGCTCAATGGGTTACGGCTTGTTTTGGAAGAAATAAGCAAGGGTGGCACACGGTTTGCTGCAAAGGGGTGTGCACTTCGCCGTCGCGGGCTCGCCTCAGGGCTGGAGCCGCGGCGTCTTGGGGGCCGTGATCGGGAGGGGTCACGGCCCCCCTTTTTTTACCCGACGACAGACGTCTCACGCGGCTGGCGCGGGCCGAAAGAGGCGGCGGAAGTTTGCCTCCAGGGTCGTCTCCACCTCGGCGACCTCCATACCGCGGAGCTCGGCGATGGCGGCAACGGTGGCGGCGACGTTCGCCGGCTCGTTGCGCGTGCCGCGCTCCGGCGCCAGGTAGGGGGCGTCGGTCTCGGTGAGGAGGCGCTCCAGGGGGAGCTCGCGCGCCATCTTTCGAAAGAGCTCGTTGTTGCGCAGGTTGGCGGGGATGGAGCAGTAGAAGCCTGCCTCGCACGCCCGTCGGGCGAGCTTGAAGCGGCCGCTGAAACAGTGGAGATCGACCCGGGTGGCGCCCCTCTCGAGGAGCATCTCGATCGCGTCGGCCTCGGCGCGGCGCGAGTGGACGATCAGCGGCCGGTCGTGACGGAGGGCGAGGTCGATGAGGGCGGCAAAGACCTCCCGTTGACGGCCCATGTGGGCCGCGACCCAGTGGCGGTCGAGGCCGCACTCCCCGATCGCCACCGCCTCGTGGGCGTGGGCGTCGATGAAGGCGAGCTCCACCTCGACGTCGCACGGCTGCTGTTCCCAGGGTAGCTCCGGGCCGTTTGCGATGACCTCGTTCGCCACCGCGTCCACCGGGTAGATGCCCAACGCCGGGAGGACCTCCGGGTAGGCCTCGGCGAGGCCAAGGGCGGCGCGGTTTGTGGGGCCGTCGGTACCGTTGGTCACCATCCACCGCACCCCGGCGGCGCGGGCGCGGGTGACGACCTCCGGCAGGTCCTCGGCGAAGGCCGGGTCGGTGAGGTGGGTGTGGCAGTCGGCGTGCATGGGGGCCTGCCTGCGGCAGGCAGGGGCTAGGGGTTAGGGTCTAGGGGCTGGGGGTGGATGGCCGCTACGCGGCCAGATCATTTTGGTTCCGCAAGCGTGTTCAACGGCATAGTTATCCGGCCCGCAGGGCCGTCCTTCCCTAGGAGCCTGTCGGACTTATGCACGATCTACTGCGGAAAAGCGGATCTCGGCCCGGATCGTGCCCCGTTCTTCGTTTCATAGGCCCACTATGTGCCTCGAACGGGTCCCAATCCGGACTCGAGCCCGCTTTCCCTCGCGACGATCGCATAAGTCCGACAGGCTCCTAGCCCCTAACCCCTAGTCCCTAACCCCCGCTGTATTCAGATCGGCGGTCCGGCCGGCGTTGAAAGCTCGACGCCGGCGCCGAGGTCAAAGACCAGGATGCCGCCGCGGCGGGCGGTGAGGACGAGGAGGGAGATGGTGAGCAGACCGACGGCGAGGTAGGCGAGGAGCGGCACGGTCTTGCGGCGGAAACGGACCATCATGCGCAGGGCGAGCATCCCGGTGCCGAGGAAGTTGATCACCCCGGCAAACTCGTGGTGGGACTCCAGGGCCGCCTTGAGGGGCGGTGTCAGGGGCTCGATGGCGTGCGCCGCCGCCTGGCCGGTGAGGCCGGCGGCGAAGGAGCCGGCCACCCCCACCGCGACGAGGAGGAAGGTGACGTCGGCCCAGGCGGTGCGGTGGAGGAGAAGAAAGATACCGTCGAGGAGAAACCCCACCAGGAGAAGGACGATGGGGAAGTGGACCACCAGCGGGTGGATCTGCTCGATGGGCATCGGGGGCTCGCGGTACTCACGTGGGTGAGGCCCTCTGGGCGTCGATCGCGGACGGGAGCCCGCTCCTACCTATTTCTTTCCCTTTTTCGTGGTCTTCTTGGTGGCTGGGGCCTTCTTCACCGGGGTCTTTTTGGTGGGTGCCGTTTTCGCCGGTGCCTTCTTTGCGACCGCCTTCTTCTTGGGCGTGGCGCTCTTTTTCTTCGCCGGAGTGGGCTTCGCAGCTCCCTTCTTGGGTGTCGTCGCCTTCTTCTCACCGACCTCCGGCGGTGTCGCCTCGGCCTCTTTCTCCTCGCCCTCCTGTGCCCCGAGGCGCGCCAGCGCCTTCTTGCGACGGCGATCGAGGACCCGCTCCATCGCCTCGCCGGCGGCGACCTGCGCCGCCTTCTTGGCCGGGGTGAGGTGGCCCGCCTTGGCCGCCGCTTCGACCGCGGTGCGGCGTACGAGTTGGACGGTGGCTGCGGCCTCGCGATCAAAGGGAGTGGCGTGGGCCTGCCGTTTCTTGCGCAGGTCTACCGATGACAGGCGGTGCGGCTTGAGCTTGGCGTCGGTGGCGAACAGGTTCCGCACCCCCTTCGGAGCGATAATCCCGCGCTCGGTGACATAGGCGGTGACCAGGGCGGCGGGGGTGACGTCGAAGGCGGGGTTCCAGACCCGGGCTCGTTCCGGGGCGATCATCGCCCGGCCCATGACCAGGGTGATCTCGTCTCCCTCGCGCTCTTCGATCGGGATGTCGGCTCCGGTCGTGGCATCGAGATCGACGGTGGCGCAGGGGGCGGCGACGTAGAAGGGGATCTTGTGCGCCTTGGCGAGGGTCGCCAGACCGTAGGTACCGATCTTGTTGGCGAAGTCGCCGTTGGCGGCGATCCGGTCGGCACCCACAAGCACCGCGTTGATCCGTCCCACCTTCATGAAGTGGGCCGCCATGGAGTCGGTGATCACGGTGTAGGGGATGAACTCCTCCTCGCACTCCCACGCCGTGAGGCGCGCCCCCTGAAACATCGGCCGGGTCTCGCAGATGACCATGGAGATCCGCCGTCCGGCGGCGATCGCCGTCTTCACCGCGGCCAGGACGGTCCCTTCACTGCCGGTCGCCAGGGCACCGGCGTTGCAGTGGGTGAGGATGTAGTCACCCGAGGCCAGCAGCCCGGCGCCCGCCTTGCCGAGCGCCTGGTCGATCACGAGTTGCTCCTCGCGCAGCTTGTTGGTAGCGGCGACCAGGAACTTGACGCGCTCGGCGCCGTTCTTGGGGGCGCACTCCTCGATCGACGGAAGCATCCGGTCGATCGCCCAGGCCAGGTGGATCGCCGTGGGACGGCAGGCGCGCAGCTCCTCGGCGGCGGTGTAGATGGCGTCGACGAACCCCTCGGCGTTGGTCTCGGTCTGTTGCTGTGCCGCGAGGGCGAGGCCGCACGCCCCGGCCAGACCGATCAGCGGGGCGCCACGAATAACCAACGCCTGGATTGCATCGATGACCTGGTGGTAGTCGGTGAACTCGCGGTAGGTCGTCTCGCGTGGCAACAGGCGCTGGTCGAGGACCCGCAAACGATTATTTTGCCACTCGATAATTTTGTAGCTCATCAAACTTCCTCATGGAAGGTGGAGATGGGTGGTTTCCCCGAAAGGGGGGCGCCATGGTAGCAGCCCAGCCGGGGCGCGGGGAGGTGGGGGTGGAGGACCCAGATCGTCGGCTCTCCTTACCCTACACTCCGGAAGAGAGGAGAAGGGTTGTTTCCACCGCAAAGACGCAGAGGGCGCAGAGAGGGCGCGGTTGGGTGGCGCGAAGCGCGTGGCCACTTGTGGAGGCCACCCGCGACACCGCTTTTCACCATGAAGAACATGAAGGTCATGAAGAGGCGGGATCCCGACCCCTCGTGCCCTTCATGACGTTCATGGTGTATCCCTTCAGGGCAAGATCCTTCGCATCGTGCTTCCTGCGCCGCTGATGGACCGGAGCCAGACCTCTGCGGCCTCAGCAACCTCTGTGG
>CAZRGD010000076.1:0-8961 GCA_964599505.1 uncultured Nitrospirota bacterium
AAGGCGGCGAGCCGATTTCGGCGCAGGCGTACTTGCGGTACGTCGAGCACGAAATTGGTGAAGCCAACGCCGCAGAAGGGCCTGAATCGGCGGCCGAATGCCGAAGGATTGCAGAATCTAGGTTAAAGGCGGATGACGCTACCAATCGGGCGGGGGACGAGCAACGGCGCGCCTGCTGCTTCACCACCCCGGCCGGTCCGGTAGCGGTGGAGGTGGCGGCCGGCGCAGTGGTGCGGGTGGCGCTCGGTGGGCAGGTAGACTCCGGGGGACCGCTCCTCGCGCCGGTGGCGCCGCTGGCCGCCTACCTGCGCGGCGAGACGCCGGTCCTGGATGCACCGCCGTGGCGGCTGGAGGGGGGCACACCGTTCCAGCGGGCGGTGTGGCGGGGACTGGGGTCGATCCCCCACGGGGCCCTCTGGCGCTATCGCGATCTCGCCGCCCACCTCGGCCGCTCGGGCGCGGCGCGTGCCGTCGGTCAGGCCCTGTCGCACAACCCCCTGCCGGTCCTCCTGCCGTGCCACCGGGTGGTCGCCGCCACCGGCCTCGGCGGCTTCTCCTGCGGCCTGGCGTGGAAGCGGTACCTCCTCCGATTGGAGGGGGTGGCGGTCCGGTAGGAGCCGGCTCCCGCCGGCGATCCGCGCCGCAGGCGCAAAATTTTTGGGGTCAGGTCTTTCATTGACACATTTCTGAAAGAAATGTGTCAATGAAAGACCTGACCCCATCGCGAAGATCACGAAGGGGGGGTGCCCATCATCGTCGGGCGGCGCCCCGCGCCGCTTCTGCGGTCTGCTGTGCAGACCGCATCTTGACTATTTGCTATTTGGGTATATATTCCCAAAGATGCCTTCCACCCCCGCCACCGCCCTGGCCGCGGCGATCCTCCGGCTGCTGCGCCCCCTGGTGCGGATCTGCCTGCGCAATGGCCTGCCGTACGGCGCCTTCGCCGACCTGGCAAAAAGGGTCTACGTGGAGGTGGCGGCGGCGGAGTTCTCCCTCCCGGGGCGAAAGCAGTCGGTGTCGCGGATCTCGGTGATCACCGGCCTGTCGCGCAAGGAGGTGAGCCGGGTGCGCGGTCTCGACGCCCCGGACGACGCGGTGGCGGTGGAGCGGTACAACCGCGCCGCCCGGGTGATCAGCGGCTGGGTGCGCGATCCCGCCTTCATCGAGCCCGCGGGGGGGCCGGCGCGCCTCCCCTTCGAGGGGGGAGGGTCGAGCTTCTCCACCCTGGTGAAACGGTTTTCCGGTGACGTGCCGCCGCGCGCCATCCTCGATGAGCTGGTCCGTGTCGGGGCGGCGGAGCTTCTCGACGACGCCACCGTCCGGCTGCTCGCCCGCGCCTACCTGCCGGCCACCGGCGAGGTGGAGAAGCTCGCCATCCTCGGGGCCGACTGCGCCGATTTGATCACCACCATCGACCACAACCTCCAGGCGCCGCCCGAGGGGGCGCTGCTGCAGCGCAAGGTCGTCTACGACAACCTGCCTGCCGAGGTTCTGGCGGACTTCCGCCGCCTCACCGCCCGTCGCTCCCAGGCCCTCCTGGAGGAGCTGGACGCCTGGCTCGCCGAGCGCGATCGCGATACCGCCCCGGGGGTCGAGGGGGAGGGGCGTTGCCGCTCCGGCCTCGGGATCTACTACTTTGAAGACGACCTCTCGAAAGATGCCTGAGATGACCCTCTCCCATCCCGCCCGCTGGTTAGGCCCTCTCTTCCTCTCTCTCCTCATCGCCTGCGGTGGTGGAGGTGGCGGCGGCGGGACCACCAACCTCGCCGGCGGCGGCATCGGCGGCACCGGGATCTCCACCGGGCCGATCACCGCCACCGGCACGGTGGCCGCGGCGAGCCTCGGCGGTGCGGTGACCGTCTCCTCCGTCGGCGCCTCCGCGATGACGGTGCCGACGATCACGGTCAACAGCGTCGTCTTCGAGCTGCCGGGTACGGTTGTCACCCTCAACGGGCAGACCGCCACCGCCGGTGACCTGCGCGTCGGTCAGGTGGTCACGGTCGCCTTTACCGGCGACCCCACCACCGGCACCGCCACCGCCGAGGCGGTCACCTACGACCCCAACCTCACCGCGCCGGTAGAAGTAGTGGACCGGGTGCATGGGACGATCACCCTCCTCGGCCAGGTCGTGCGGGTGGAGAACCTCCTCGGCGGTGAAGACGATGCGGGGCAGGAGATCAAACCCACCGACCTCATCAATATTCTCAACACCATCCAGCCCGGTGATCTGTTGGAGATCAGCGGTGAACGTGACAGCGTCGGTGTCCTCCACGCCACCCGCATCGAGGGCAAGGGGCCGAGCACCGACCCCACCAAGCCGGTGGCGGTCGAGGTGGAGGGGGTGGTCACGGGCCTGGCGGCGGACCACCTCAGCTTCACCCTCGGTACCCGGAGGGTAGTGATCCCCCAGGAGCTCGCCGTCGACGGAACGCTGGCCAAGGGCGTCGACGTCGACGTCGAGGGGAGCCTTCTGAACGACGAGCTCACGGCGACGAGCATCGAGATCAAGGGTGATGTGCTCGGCGGCCAGGAGAGCGGCAGCCGCGTGGAGCAGGATGGCTTTATCACCGCCGTCGACCGCCTCGACACGGACAACGAGATCGAGGTGGATGGCGTGCGTGTGCGGTTGGTGACGGGGACCGAGATCACCGGCGAGGGGTCGGTCGAGCCGACACGCAGTGACCTCCAGCTCAACGTCGAGGTCGAGGTACGGGGCACCCTCGACACCGGCGGCGTGGTGGTGGCGGAGCGGATCAAGGTCACGGTCGACGACTGATACGGGCGCCGCGGTCCCACATTTCCAACCTCGGCGAAGGGGCCGGCGAGAATCGGCCCCGCCTTCGTTGACACCTTCGCTCACGCTGCTTACGGTCCCCGGCGTTGTGGGCCGCGGGAGGCCGGGGCCCCGATCCACCCATCGGAGGAGGAGTTATGAAGCGTGTCCTGATTCCCGTCGTCCTCGGTCTGTTCGTGGTTGTGGGCAGCGCCGAGGCGACCAACACAATCTACTCGGTGAGCTATTCGGGTGAGACCGCGGGCATGGCAGGGGTCGCCAATGCCACCGAGTCCGATGCCCTCAGCCAGGCGGTGAACCCGGCAAACCTGACGCGCATCGGCTCGTGGCGCTTCGACGCCGGCCTCGGTTATCTCATCTCGCGGGTGAGCTACGACGACGGCGGCACGGTCAACAACGACGAGTTCGGGTACTTCGAGTATCAAGAGGGCCACGACTTCGTCGTCCCCGGCTTCGCCTACGCCAAGCGGCTGAGCGATCGCCTGGTCGTCGGGGCGGGGCTGTGGGGCAACGGCGGCAACGCCATCGTTTATCGCGGCCTCGGCTTCAACGACACCACGCCGGCGGACCTCGGGGGCGGCCTGTCGAGCATGATGACCAACACCACGGACCCCGCGGCCGGGTTTGCCGGCCTCAATAAGACCAACGCCGTGCGGCGCGACAACTACGCCACCCTCCAGACGGGCAAGGTCGCCTTTACCGCCGCCTACGACGTGACGCCCAACCTGACGGTGGCGATCTCCCCGGTCCTCAATATTGGCGTGCTCCGCTTTGGTATCTTCGGCAACTTCGCCACGACCGGCTCGGCGAGCCAGATCAAAGGGACACCGTTTGGCGAGTTCGGCAACCCCACCACCTACGGCCAGCTCTTCGCCGGCGACACCTTCCCGAAGATCCTCATCGACGGGGACGGGGCGACGCGGATCGCCAACCTCTTCTCCAGCGTCGCCGGTGACGCCACCTTCGGCCCCGCTCTGGTGGGGAACCTCACCGCGGCGACGGTGGCGGCGGCCGGGGGGGATACCAGCGCCATCTCCACCGCAGTCGGCGCCGCCCTCGGCAGCCTCACCCCGGACTTCTCCGCCACCTTTGGGGACGCCGGCTTCGGCCTCTCGGAGATGGCGGGCTACGCCGAGGGGAGCGGCCTCTCCGGCTTCGGCTACAACACCAAGATCGGGCTGCGCTGGCAGGTGAACGACTGGCTCGCGATTGGCGCCAACTACGGACGGAAGACGCGCATCTCCATGGACCACGGGACGATGAACATCGACTTCAGTGACCAGTTCCGCCAGGCGTTCAACATCGGCTTCCGCTCCTCCATGGCGCAGCAGGTCCTGTTCGGCAACATGGGGTCCGCCTTCGGCACCAATCTTGGCAGCCTCGCCACCGCCTACAACACCGACGGTGGCCTCCCCGACGCGAATGGCGATGGCAACCAACTCCAGGATCAGCAGGACCTCGGCGCGGCGATCGGCCAGCTCCTCGGCGGCTTCACTGACCCGGCCACCGTCGCCGGCGTGGTCCCGGACAACGCCGCAATCTCCGCCGGCGCGGGTGATGTCACCACCCTCACCACCGCGGCGGATGGGCTGCTGGACCAGTTCGCCTTCCTCCTCGGCTTCCGTAGCGACGTCGCCACCCCCTTCGTGAGCGCCAACGTCGCCAAGGACAGCAGTGGTGCCATCGCCCAGGTCCCCAATTTTGCCGGGATCTCCACCGCCGATCAGGCGACCTTCCTCAACGCGGTGGGGATCCAGATTGATGCCCCCACCCTCGGCGCCATCCTCACCCCGGCGTCGTGGTCCGATGCCGCCTTCCGGACGCAGATGGAGCAGGGCTTCGGGATCTCCACTTCGCTTCCTGCCGCCGACGCCTTCAACGCCGCCTTCGGCGCCCTGGGCCAGCAGCTCGCGGTGACTCAGAAGATGGACACCCAGATCGACTTCGACATGCCGCAACAGGCGGGCATCGGCATCGAGGTCAAGCCGGTCAAGGGGATTACCCTTGGCGTCGACTTCACCTGGATCGATTTCTCCGACGCCTTCGAGCGGTTTGCCGCCAGGATCGACGGTGGCGGCTCGAACACGGTGATCGAGAAGTTTCTCGGCCTGCCGAACAACGGCGACTCCTTCACCTTCGCCCAGGACTTCAGTTGGAAGGACCAGTACATCATCGCGGTGGGCGGGGCGTGGGAGGCGACCGACGACCTCACCCTGCGTCTCGGCTACAACTACGCCACCAACGCGGTGACCGCCGAGCACGCCACCCCGATCTTCCCCGCCTACGGCTTCAAGACGGTGGCCGGTGGTCTCACCTACGACGTCGGCGACCACACGAAGCTCAGCTTCGCCTGGGAGCATGACTTCGACACCCGCCTGAAGAGCAAGGGCAACAACAAGGTCGATTCGCAGTACAGTAATGCCGACCTCAACCACAACCAGGACACCGCGTATCTGCAGGTGAGTTGGGTGTACTAGTGGGTTTGTGAACCCTGACAATATTGACCGGGAGTTGCAGTGTCTCCTACATTGCGCTCCCTGCGCGGCGGGATGGGCCCGTCCGTGCACACCCCATTTTTCGAGGAGGGCTTTGCCATGCGTAGAGCACTAAAGTTGTTGGTCCTGGGCCTGGTGGCCCTCGGGATGACCGCGGTCGCGGAGGCGGCGGAGTACGCCCCGTACAAGCTGGTGGGGGAGGTCGCAGGCGCGGTGCCCGATCTCGCCGCCAAGGTGGAGGCGGCGCTCGGCGGCGCCGGCTTCCAGGTGGTGGGCAAGTACTCCCCCGGTGACAAGCCGGATAGCCAGATGGTCGTCATCTGCACCCACCCGATGGTCCTCCAGGCGATCGCCCAGACCGGCAACAACACCGGCTTCGCCGCCGGCCTGCGTATCGGTCTGTGGAAGAACGAGGCGGGCAAGGTGGAGATCTCCTACGAGAACCCCGAGTACATCCACCGCGCCTACTTCGGCAAAAAGGCGATCCCGCAGCTCGCCACCGCCATCGCCAAACGCCTCGCCGCTGCCCTGGCGACCGTCGCCGGCGGCAACATGGACAAGGGGTTCGGCGGCAGCGTCAAGGGCAAGAAGCTGCCGCGCTACCACTACATGGTGGGGATGCAGCGGTTTGACGACGTGGTGAAGGCGGGCAAGTTCTCCTCCTTCCAGGACGCGGTCTCCACCATCGACGCCAACCTCGCCGCCGGTAAGGGCGGCAACAAGCTGGTCTACAAGATCCAGATCCCAGGCAAGGAGGTGGTGGACTACGGTGTCGCCATGGACCACGAGGGCAAGTACCTCAACATTATCGGGACCCGCCACATCGCCGCCCAGCCGTACGACATCCTGGTGGTGGGCAACAAGGCGGTCGCCCTCCACGGGCGCTACCGTATCGCCCTCCACTGGCCGGATCTCACCATGGGTACCTTCACCAAGATCATCACCACCCCCGGCAACATCGCCGACTCGGTGAAGGATGTTTGCAAGAAGTAGTCCAGCCGCGCTTACGCGCAGCTGATTTCCGGCCCCGGCCTTGCGGCCGGGGCCGGTTTTTTTGTGCGCTGCGCGCGGGGATGGGGGGTGAGGGATGGGGGATGAGGGAGAGGATGGCCCTGCGGGCCAGATGAATCCGAGTTCACGGCGAGGGCGAGAAGGGCAATAATCATCCGGGGCCGCGAAGCGGCCAACCATCCCCTCATCCCCCACCCCTCATCCCTCACCCCCGCCTGCCGAAGGCAGGCCTGCGAGCGAAGCGAGCCCCATGTCCTCCCCCTCTTACCGTGACGCCGGCGTCGACATCGACGCCGCCAACCGTCTCGTCGACCGGATCCGCGCCCGGGTGGCGCGCACCGCGACCTCCGGGGTGATCGGCAACATCGGTGGCTTCGGCGGCCTCTTCGCCCTACCCACCGGGCTGAAGGAGCCGGTCCTCGTCTCCGGCACCGACGGCGTCGGCACCAAGCTGGAGGTCGCACGCCTGGTGGGGCGCCACGGCACCCTCGGCCAGGACCTGGTGGCGATGTCGGTGAACGATATCGTGGTCACCGGAGCCCGTCCCCTCTTCTTCCTCGACTACTTCGCCTGCGGCAAGCTCGACGAGGATCAGGCGGCGGTCGTGGTCGAGGGCATCGCCGCCGCCTGCGAGGAGAGTGGCTGCGCCCTCCTCGGCGGTGAGACCGCGGAGATGCCGGGTTGCTACCCGCCCGGCGAGTACGACCTCGCCGGCTTCGCCGTCGGCATCGTCGAGCGGGCCAAGATCCTCGACGGCCACACGGTGGCGCCGGGCGACGTCCTCCTCGGCCTGCCGGCCACCGGGCTCCACTCGAACGGCTACTCCCTGGCGCGCAATGTCTTTTTCGAGCGGCTCCATCTGTCGGTGGACGACCCCCTCCCGGGAACTGCCCTGCCCCTGGGCGAGACCCTCCTCACCCCCACCCGCCTCTACCCGCCGGTGGTCCTGCCGCTGGTGGCGGCCGGCTGGGTGAAGGCGATGGCCCACATCACCGGCGGCGGCCTCCAGGAGAACCTGCCGCGCTCGCTGCCTTCCGGCTGCGGGGCGCGCATCGACGTGGGGAGCTGGCCGGAGCTGCCGGTCTTCGCCGCCCTGCGCGACGCCGGTTCGGTTCCGGAGGGTGAGATGCGTCGCACCTTCAACCTCGGCATCGGTATGGTGGTGATCGCCGGCCCGGCCGACGCCAAGGAGATCGAAGGAGACCTCGCCGCCCGCCACGAGCCGGTCTACCGCATCGGCGAGGTGGTGGCGGGCGAGCGACAGGTCGATTTCGCGTAGCCTCCAACAGCAGGCCTCGCGCAGCGACGCCGAGATTGGTCCCCGGCCAGCGCGGCGAGGTTCGCTTCCACGGGCCCCGCGTCGCCCGGCAGGGAATGGGCCACGGAATCCACGGAAGGACACGGAAGGGATTGACGGAAAACGCGGATGTCGAGAACTTCGATACGTCCGGGTCCTCGCGTGGGAGGGAACACGAAGGCACGAAAATTTGAACACACGAAAGAATTCAATCGGTTGTTTTTCGTGTTTTCCCCCTTTCGCACTTTCGTGTTCCAGCGGTGTGGCGGAAGGGTGGATGGCCAGAGGTGTGCTCCTTCCGTGCCCTTCCGTGCCCTTCCGTGGATTCCGTGGCTAATCCTGTCCCGGTGACGCCTTCCCTCCCGGCTATCCCCTCTGCGCCTCCGCGTCATCGGGTTGAGGCAGTGATGGTGGCGGTCTCACAGCCAAGGGCGATGGCCGTCGCCCCCCACACGGCGTCGAGCTGCTCCAGGTCCAGATCTCCCCACGGTTCATTCCCGTGGCCATGCCTGCTCCTCCTCGGGCCAATCCATCTCCTCCGCCACCCGGTCGGGGTCGCTGTACCCCTCCTTTTGCGTCGCCCGCAGGGCGGCGCAAAAGGCGGGGACGGTGTCGAAGAGGTCGCCCTCGATCGGGTGGACGGCGGGGCCGGCGTGATCCTCGTTCCAGTGCATGATTGGGGCGTGGGGGTCGCGGTTGAAGGCGAGGATGGTGGCGGAGGGGTCGATCCAGTCCATGTGCTGGGGCGCCCCGGAGATGCCGAGGGCGAGGAGCAGGCGCGGGCGCACCGAGACGCCGGTCTGGCCGATCTGGTGGGCCACCGGCAGGAGCTTCAGGTCCTGGGTCACCTTGCGGGTGGCGCCGATCGCCACCGGCCCGAGGCCGGCACCGGCGAGGGCCTCCTCCAACAGGGGGACCACCCGCTTCATCCCGGCGGCGTCGTCCACCCCGTAGCCCACGTCGATGATCACCGGCGCCTCGGTGAGCAACGACCGGTCCACCGGCCACGGGGTGAGGGGGGCCCACCACGGTTCGCGGCGGCCGCCCGGGGGCAGCCGTTTCTGCCACCAGGTGAGGGCGTCGGCAGAGACGCCGTCCTCGGGGGCGTCGAGACAGACGAGCGGCGGCGTCTCGCCGGAGAGGACCGCCTCCAGCCGCCCCGCGTGGAGTGGCCCGACCACTCCCGCGCCCGTGCCGCGGCCGCCGCTCAGGAAGCCACCGGCGCCCGGGGCGCGGCCGCCGAGGGCGGCGGCCGCCTCCCCCACCGACCCCTCCATCCGCCACCCCCCCGCCCCCCTGCGCGGCGCGCCCCGGCTCGAGCGGGCCCTTCACGGCGGCCGAGCGACCCGCCCCCCGCCTGCCGC
>CAZRGD010000077.1:0-8945 GCA_964599505.1 uncultured Nitrospirota bacterium
GAGGGAGGGAGGGACGTGAGCCCGGAAGAGCACCTCGCCGCGGGCGTCGAACGGCACCTCTACACCGGCGCCGTCCTCCTCGCCGGCGACGCTCAGGCCATCCGGCTGGAGGTCATGGTGGGCGACCACGGCGATGCGCAAGCGACGCCGGTCACCGCCGCGAGCCGCTTCGACCTCGCCTCCCTCACCAAGGGGGTCGCCACCGCCCTGTGTGTCGCCCGCCTGGTGGCCGACGGCGAGCTCCGCTGGGAGACCCCGGCATGCGCCCTCCTGCCCGCCCTCAAGCGCGGTCGCCACCGGGAGATTACCGTCGAGGAGCTCCTCGCCCACACCAGCGGCCTGCCGGACTGGGCGCCGCTCTATCGGCAGAGGACGGGCCACGAGGCGGTCGCCGCGGGCGGCGGGGAGCCGCCGCCGGCCTGGCGACCGGCGATCGTCGCGGCGGCGGCGCGGACCCCGCTCCTTGGCCGACCGGGCGAGACCTTCTGCTACTCCGACCTCGGCTACATCCTCCTCGGGGAGCTTGTCGAGCGTGCCGCCACCGCGTCGCTTACCGCCTGCCTGGAGGCGTGGGTCACCGGACCCCTCGGCCTCGGCGACACGATCCGCTTCCGTGCCGCCCGCCCGGATGCACCGGGATCGGAGCGGTGCGTCGCCACCGAGCAGTGTCCCTGGCGCGGCCGCCGGCTGGCCGGCGAGGTCCACGACGAGAACGGCTGGGCGATGGGCGGCGTCGCCGGCCACGCCGGTCTCTTCGGCACCGCGACGGCGGTGGCGACGATCGCGGAGCGGCTGTGCGCCGCGGTGCGCGGCGAGGACGACTGGCTCCCGGTGGAGGTGGCGCGCCAGGTGGTCGCCCGGCCGGCCCAGGGGCCGGCGGAGCGTTGGTGCCGCGGCTTCGATCGCCCATCGCCGGAGGGATCGCAGGCAGGGACGCTCCTGTCGCGCGAGCGCGGCCGGGGGCTCCTCGGCTTCACCGGCTGCTCCCTCTGGCTCGACCTCGCCACCGGCCACCGGGTCGTCCTGCTCACCAACCGGGTCCACGGTGGCCGAGAGGATCACGGCTTCAGGGAGCTGCGCCCGGCGATCCACGACGCCTGCTGGTCCCGCCTCGACCGCGAGGGGTCACCGGGCAGGGGGTGAGGCCTACCCACGGATCGACGAAATACGGTAAATCGTATATATTTCGTTTATACCATTCACCGTATATAGTTTAAGTATCCGTTCTAACGAATAAACACATGGGACCGGTCATCCGCCACAGCAACGATCTCGGTGAGCTCCTCCGCCGGGCCCGCAAGCACCAGGGGCTGCGCCAGGTCGATGTCGCCACCAGGGCCTCCGTGCGGCAGGCCCTGGTCTCCGAGCTGGAGACCGGCGCGACACGGGCGAAGCTCGACACCGTGATCAAGGTCCTGGCGGCCCTGGATCTCGACCTGGCCATCGTCCCCCGTCGGAAGGCCGACTTCGATCCAACGGAGTATTGACCGTGGGGCGCAGACGCCAGGGGCGGGTGCTGGAGGTCTATGTCGGCGCCACGAAGGTCGGCCGCTATTCGCGGGCTGCCAGCGGAGCGACATCCTTTCGTTACGACCCGGACTGGCTCTCTTCCCCGCGCGCCTTTCCCATCACCCTCTCCATGCCCCTGTCCGATCGCCTCTGGTCGGGGGAGCGGGTGACCAGCTACTTCGACGGGCTCTTGCCCGATGACCCCACCGTGAGAGAAAAGATTGCCGCGCGTGAGCACGCCGACAGCACCCAGGTCTTTGATCTCCTGGCGGTCCTCGGACGGGATTGCGTGGGGGCGCTGCGATTTGTTCCCGAGGGCGGTGATCCTGGCCATCCGGCGAAGATGCGCTACCGCCCGGTCAGTGATCACGAGATCGCAGCTCGGATCGCCTCTCTGGGGAGCGCCCCCCTCGGCATGCAAGCCGATGATGACTTTCGGATCTCGATCGCGGGGGTCCAGGAGAAGACGGCCTTTCTGCGCATCGACGGCCAGTGGCACCTCCCCCTCGGCGCGACCCCGACCTCCCACATCTTCAAGCCGGCGATGAAGAGCGGCCCGGCCGGCGCGGACCTTTCCGATACGCCCTGGAATGAGTGGTTCTGCCTCAACCTGTGCCGTGCTTGGGGTCTCGCGTCGGCCCGGGCCGAGGTGCGGATCTTCGGAGGCGAGCCGGTGATCGTGGTCGAGCGGTTTGACCGTGTCTGGCGAGACGGGGTGCTCTATCGCCTCCCACAGGAGGATCTCTGTCAGGCGCTCGGGGTCCCGCCGGCGCGGAAATATCAACGTAACGGCGGCCCGTCCATCCTCGACGTCCTGCAACTCCTCACCGGCGCCGTCGCCCCCTATGAAGAGCGCATGACCTTCATGAAGGCGCAGATTGTCTACTGGCTGCTGGCGGCGATCGACGGCCACGCCAAGAACTTCTCCATCTTTCACACCCCCGGCGGTACCACCCTCGCGCCCCTCTACGATGTGATCTCCGCCGCCCCCTATCCCGAGCTCTCGGTCCACAAGCTCAAGCTGGCGATGGCCGTCGGAGACCGCGGCCACTACCGCCTGAAAGAGGTCCAGCCGCGACACTTCTATCAGACCGGCCAAAGGGCCGGGCTGCGTGCGCAGGACATGGATGGGCTCTTCTCCGACCTGACCGCGCAGATGGAGGGTACCCTGGAAAAGATGGCGACTCTGGCGGCCGAAGCCGGTATGCCGGAATCGACCTCCGGGGCGATCCTTGCGGCGGTGAAGGGGCGGGCGGAGATCCTGCGACACCACTGACCGAAAGTCCGACAGGCTCCTGGCGGTCATTACAACGAAAAGGACTGACACCATGCGGATCACCGAAATCTTCACCTCCATCCAGGGTGAGTCCACCTTCGCCGGCCTGCCGTGCACCTTCGTGCGCCTCACCGGCTGCCCCCTGCGGTGCGGCTACTGCGACACCGCCTACGCCTTCTCCGGCGGCACCGAGATGGACGTGGACGAGATCCTGGCGCGGGTGGCCGAGGCCAGGGTCGACCTGGTGGAGGTGACCGGCGGCGAGCCCCTGGCGCAGAAGGAGACGCCGGCGCTCCTCGCCCACCTCCTGGCGACCGGCTACCAGGTGTTGCTGGAGACGAGCAACGCCCTGCCGATCGAGCCAGTGCCCGACGGCGTCCACATAATCCTCGACCTGAAGAGCCCCGGCTCCGGGGAGCTCTCGGCAAATCGGTGGGAGAACCTCGAGCTCCTCGACGAGCGCGGCGAGATCAAGTTCGTCCTCACCGACCGCGCCGACTTCGACTGGGCGGTCGAGACGATCGCCGCCCACCACCTCGCCGGCCGCTGGCCCCTGCTCCTGGCGCCGGTCTTCGGCGCCCTCGACCCGGCCGACCTGGCGGCGTGGATCATCGAGGCCCGCCTCCCGGCCCGCCTCCAGCTCCAACTCCACAAGCTCATCTGGGGCCCGGAGCGCACCGGGGTGTAGGGGGATGCAGGGGGCGCCGGCCTGTCCGATTCCCCGCCGGTGTGGCAAAAGGGGCGACGCCCTGTTCCTGCTCGGAGATCCCATGCCCCGCCTGCGTCCCCTCACCCTCGTCGCCCTCACCCTGCTCCTCGCCGCCTGCCAGTCGAAGTCGGCGCCGCCCACACCGGGCGGTGCGACCGCGCCGGTGGCGGTGCCGTCGCTGGAGCTCACCGACCTCGACGGCAACACGATCTCCCTGGCGGCGCTCAAGGGGAAGGTGGTGATCATCGACTTCTGGGCCACCTGGTGCCCGCCGTGCCGCGAGGCGATCCCCGACCTCATCGACCTGAAAAAGCAGTACGGCGCCCAGGGGCTGGAGGTGGTGGGGATCTCCCTGGACGAGAACGGTTCGCGGATCCTGCCGCGTTTCGTCCACGACTTCGGGATCAACTATCCCGTGGTGATCGGCTCCGAGGAGATCGCCTCCGCCTTCGGCGGCATCCTCGGGCTGCCGACCACCTTCATCGTCGATCGCGACGGCAAGATCCGCAGCCACTTCATGGGCTACATCGACCGCAAGCGGATGGAGGCGGCGGTGACCGGGCTGCTGTAGGAGTCGGTCGGACATCGGCGATTGACGCGAGGGTGAGGGAACACATCTCCCCCTCCCCCCGGGAGGGGGTTGGGGGGAGGGAGCCGATAGGACCCCCGCTACGCGGGAAATCAAGGTGTGCCTCCCCGAAGGGGGAGGGAGCTGAAGAGACTTCGCTACGGGGAGGCAGTTGTTTTGTGGATGGCATCCCACGACATATTCATCAGCCCGACTCCCTATCTCTCTACCACGCCCGCCTGCGCCTCCAGCCACGCGACCGCCGCGGCCATGTCGTCCGGCAGGTCGCTCTCGAAGCACATCCACGCCCCACTTATCGGGTGGGTGAAGCCGAGCAACGCGGCGTGGAGCATCTGACGTGGAAAGAGGTAGAGGGCGGTACCTATCCGCAGGCGCCGGTTGTGGCGGCCGTAGAGCCGGTCACCGAGGACCGGGTGGCCGAGGTGGGTGAGGTGGACGCGCACCTGGTGGGTACGGCCGGTCTCCAGGCGCGCCGAGACCAGGGTCGCCGCCTCGCCGAACCACCGCTTCGGGGTCAGGTGGGTCACCGCCGGCCGCGGCCGGGCGGAGCTCGGCGAGATCCGCTTGCGGTCGTTCCGGTCGCGACCGATCGCCACCTCCACCCGCGCCGCCCCCCCCAGACAGCCGCGGGCGAGGGCGAGGTAGCGACGCTCGATGGCGTGGGCCTGCCAGGCGGCGCTGAGGGCGCGGTGGGTGGCGTCGTCCTTGGCCACCACCATCACCCCGCTGGTGTCTTTGTCGAGACGGTGGACGATCCCCGGCCGCTGCTCGCCGCCGACCCCGCGGATCCCCGGGCAGTGGGCGAGGACGGCATTCACCAGGGTGCCGCTCGGGTGGCCGGCGGCGGGGTGGACCACCATCCCCGCCTGCTTGTTCACGACCAGGAGGTGGTCATCCTCGTAGACCACCGCCAGGGGAATCGCCTCGGCCTGGTGGCGACTCGGAGTCGGCTCCGGGATGAGAATCTCCACGACCTCGCCGACCGCCAGGCGGCTCGATGGCCGCACCACCCGGCCGGCCACCACCACCTGACCGTCACGACACAGGCGCGCCGCCTGGCTGCGGCTCAGACCCAGCCCCGCCACCTCCGCGAGATAGCGGTCGAGACGCATCCTCGCCGCCGCCGCTGCAACCGTGCGGCTGAACCGCCCCGGCGTCGCCCCCATATCTGTCGTTGCCATCGTCTCGCGACGCCTGTTGCCGAAGAGCCGTTTGCTGCACCCCCGCCCCTTGGCTATCGTCTCCCCCTCTCTAGATTCCGATCGGCCCAGTATGCGCCTACCCGTCCGCACCCTTCACCTCGCCTGCTCCCTCCTCGTCGCTGCCGGCTGCGCCAGCCTGCCGAAGGCGTTTACCCCGCTGCCGTCGGTGAACCGCCCGGAGAGCGCCGCCTCCCTCTACCTGAAGGCGGACTACCAGCGGCGCCACGGTGACACCGCCGCCGCCATCGCCACCCTGGAGGCGGCGGCGAAGCTCGACCCTGCCTCCCCCGACATCCTCGCCGCCCTCGCCCAGGCCTATCTCCAGGCGGGCGACGAGACAAAGGCGGCAGCGACCGCCACCCAGGTGCTCAAATCCCACCCGGATGACGACGAGGCCCTGCGCCTCCTGGTGACCCTCCACGTCCGCGCCCACGATTACGACGCCGCCCTGCCGCACCTGCGCCACCTCGTCGACCTCCACCCGGACGACGCCCACCTCCTGATCCAGCTCGCCGAGTTGGAAACCCAGGCGGACCACCCGGAGGAGGCGATCAAACGGCTGGAGGCGTACCTGAAGAACCACCCCGCCTCGGTCCCTGCCCACTTCCACCTCGCCCGCGCCTACGCCGCCGCCAGCCAGCTCGACAAGGCGATCGAGCACTTTCGCTTCTGTACGAAGGAGCGGCCGGAGGTGGAGCGCGGCTGGATCAACCTTGGCACCGCCTATGAGCAGAAGGGCGAGCTGCCGGCGGCGATCGACGCCTACCGCAAGGCCCTGGAGATCAACCCATACAACCGCGAGCTCTCCAAGCGGGTGGCGCAGCTCCTGGTCGCCACCAAGCAGGTGGGAAAGGCGATCGGCGCCTACGAGAAGCTGGTGGCCGAGAAGCCTGACGACCTCCGCGCTCAGCTCCGCCTGGCGCTGCTCCTCTTCGACCAGAAGCGGCTCGACGACGCCCTCACCCGCCTCGATGCGATCCACCAGCGGTGGCCGGACAACCCGCGGGTCACCTACTTCCTCGCCCTCACCCACGAGGAACGCAAGGAGGCAGACCAGGCGATCCCGCTCCTGCGCGGTCTCTACGATGCCGACCCCACCAACCTCGAGGTCGCCTACCACCTGGTGAACAACCTGGAGGCGAAGAAGGACAAGGACGCCATCCTCACCCTCTTCTCCCAGGGACAGCTCGGCCGCAAACCGATGGCCGCGGACCTCCTCCTCTACCTGGGAATGGCGGAGGCACGGCTGAAGGCCTATCCGGAGACGCAAGAGATCTACACCACGGCGCTGAAGCAGTACCCCGACGACCCGCGCCTCCACTTCCAACTCGGCGCCCTCTACGAGCGGCAGAAGCAGTACGACGACGCCTTCGCCGAGCTCAAGGAGTCGCTGCGTCTCGACCCGGACCAGCCCCACGCCCTCAACTACCTCGGCTACATGTACGCCGAGCAGAACGTCCACCTCGACGAATCGCTCAAGCTCGTGAAGCGGGCGGTGGAGCTGCGCCCCGACGACGGCTACATCATCGACTCCCTCGCCTGGGTCTACTACAAGCTCGGACGGCTGGACGAGGCACGGAAGAGCGCCGAGCACGCCATCGAGCTCACCCCGGACGACGCGGTGGTCCGCGACCACATGGGCGACATCTACTGGGCCCTCGGCCGCCACAAGGCCGCCTTCGCCCAGTGGCAGCGGGCGCTGAAGCTCGACGGTGACGAGGTCGCCGGTCTGGCGGAGAAGATCGAACGCCACCACGCCCTGACCAAGAAGCACGAGGGCAAATAGACCCGGTCACCTCCTTGCCCGACGGGGGGTCGGCCAAGGAGGCCATGGAATGGCTGCAAGAGGAGGGGGCAGGGCACACGCCATGCAGGGAGACCTACGAGGTAGCCGACCCACCGCCGTAGTCCGCAGCGGGCTCCCCCTGGCCGCCTTGCTGCTGGCCGCCTGTGCCCACCTGGGGCCGCAGCCGGCGGTCGACTGCACGGTAGTGGAGTCGCAGGTCGCCGCTCTCGCCGCCGCCTGGGCGGGCCACCCGGTCGCCGGCACCGTCGAGCTCACCGGCCACCGTGGCATCGCCCGCCAGCGCGCCAACGCCGCCGTGCTCCTCTCCCCCCCGGACCGCCTCCACGCCGAGCTCCTCGACCCCCTGGGCACGGCGCAGGCGGTGGCGATCGTCGACGGCACCACCACCGCCACCTGGACCGCCGAGCTCGGCTGGCGGCGCGATGTGGCCATCGGCCCCCTACCCGCCTCGCTGCTCGCCTACCTGCCGCGCCTGCTCCTCGGCCTCCCCGTCGCCGGGGCCTCCTGTGTTCCCGGAGAGGCGCCGCCTTTGTTAGTTTGGGATGACATTGCCGAGTATCGGTGGGATGTTCAGCGGGCAAGCCTCACCGGGGCGCGCCTCGCCGGGGTCACGGTGCGCTATCGACCGCAGGAGCCAACTCGAGAGAGAGCTGATCCAGGGGCGACCCCCCATCCACCCGATCTCGACATCACCCTGGGCGACGGCGCCACCCTCGCCGTACGCTGGCAACGCACCCAGCTCGACCCGGACCTCGACCCCACCCTCTTCACCCTTCCCCCCATCCCGCCCGTGGAGGCGCCATGACCCCTCTCGTCATCCAGGCCCCGGCCAAGGTCAACCTGTCGCTGCGCATCCACTCGCGCCGCCGCGACGGCCTCCACCGGCTGCGCACGGTCGTCACCATGATCGACCTGTGCGACACCCTCCACATCGCCCCCGCCCTGTCGCCGGGGCTGCTGTTCACCTGCACCGAGGCGAGCCTGCCCACCGACACCGACAACCTGGCGGTCGCCGCCTACGTCCGCCTGCGGCCGCTCATCGGCACCGACCGGGGGGTGAAGATCCACCTGGAGAAGCACATCCCCATCGCCGCCGGGCTCGCCGGCGGCTCCGCCGACGCCGCCGCCACCCTGGTGGGGCTGCGCCGCCGCTTCGAGCTGGAGATCACCGACGACGAGCTCCTGGAGCACGCCCGGGCGCTCGGTGCCGACGTCCCCTTCTTCCTCGGCTCGCCCCTGGCGCGCGGCGAAGGCGCCGGTGACCCCTTCACCCCCCTCAAGCCACCGAGCTGCATGCCCATCGTCGTCGTCTACCCGGAGATCCCCGTCGCCACCCAGTGGGCGTACGAGCAGTACCCCGATGAGGCCGGCTCCACCGCGTCGTACAACAAGGAGCTCCTCCACGCCCTCACCGTGCGCGACATCGAGGCCCTCGGGGCAGCGCTCGACAACGACCTGGAGCAGGTCGTCCTCCCCGCCCACCCGAAGATCTCCGAGGCGAAGGCGCGGCTCATGGAGCTCGGCGCCGCCGGGGCGCTCATGTCGGGCAGCGGCTCCACCGTCTTCGCCCCCTTCACCGACCCGGAACGCGCCTTCCAGGCGGAAGAGATCCTCCGTGACGAAGGGTGGGGCGCCACCTTCGCCACCCGCACCCTACGCGCCTCACCGCTGACGGAGGGGGAGCCGGTCGGATAGGGACGAGGGGCAACGCAAAGGCGCCAGGGCGCCAAGGGGAGCGCTCCCGGGAGGATGGCGTCCAACGGAGCGCGAGGGGGGGTGGGTGCGCGGGTGGGGATTGAACGCAGAGAGGATCAGCGGAAATAGCAATGCAGGCCGAGATGGCACCGTCCGTA